>NZ_RIBZ01000156.1:0-2471 GCF_003721215.1 Streptomyces botrytidirepellens | reverse complement strand
CGGCGGGCCACCGGCGGTGGCCGTGGCCGGGGTGCGGGCGGCGACGGGCCGCCCGGCAAGAAGCGGTTCATCGACTACCCGCGCGCGGGCAAGTCGGGCTTCCGCCGCTGGGTGCCGTCCTGGCGGCTCGTCACGGGAACCTTCATCTTCTTCTTCGCGGCGCTGCTCAGTGCCGTGGGTATCGGGTGGATGATCGTCGACGTTCCCACCGCGCAGGCCGCGTCGCAGGCTCAGAAGAACGTCTACTACTGGGGCGACGGCAAGCAGATGGTGGTCTCGGGGGGCGGTGACCTCAACCGGCAGATCGTGCCGCTCAACAAGATCCCCCAGGACATGCAGAACGCGGTGATCTCGGCGGAGAACGCCAGCTTCTACCAGGACTCGGGCGTCGACCCGATGGGTATCGCGCGCGCCGTCGTCAACATGGCGCGGGGCGGCGCGACCCAGAGTGGGTCGACCATCACCCAGCAGTTCGTGAAGAACACGTACCTCGACCAGTCGCAGACGGTGACACGCAAGCTCAAGGAGCTGTTGATCTCCGTCAAGGTCGGCTCGACCAAGAGCAAGGACTACATCCTCGCGGGGTACCTCAACACGGCGTACTACGGCCGCGGTGCCTACGGCTGTCAGGCGGCGGCCCGCGCGTACTTCGACAAGGACTGCGAGAAGCTCAACGCGAGCCAGAGCGCCTTCCTCGCCGCGACGCTCAACGGGCCCAACCTGTACGACCCGAACGGCGGCTACGGACCGTCCGCGAGCGCGGAGGCCAACACCAAGCGGGCCACGGCGCGCTGGGCGTGGATCCTCAAGCGGGAGGTCCAGGTGGGCCGGCTGAAGAAGGCCGATGCCCAGTCCTGGCTCGCCAAGGGCTTGCCCAAGATAAAGAGCCCGAAGGTGGCGACGAACAAGCAGGGCCAGATCGGCTATCTCACCGAGCTCGCCGACAACTACGTCGTCGCCAACACCAACATCAGCCAGGCGAAGCTGGACAAGGGCGGCTACCAGATCCACACCACCTTCGACCGCAAGAAGATGGGTCTGCTGAAGAACGCGGTCAGCAAGGTGGCCAAGGAGAACCTCAAGCCGAAACAGCGCGACGTGGACAAGTACGTGCAGTTCGGCGGTGCCTCGGTGGAGCCCAAGTCGGGCAAGATCAAGGCGATCTACGGCGGCAACGACGCGCTGGAGCACTATCGCAACAACGCGGACTACACCGGTGTCCAGGTGGGCTCGACCTTCAAGCCCTTCGTGCTGGCCGCGGCGATGAGGGATGGTGTCCGGGACCGCAACGGTCCGCGGGACCAACCGGATTCGCAACGCACCAGGGTCAATCCGTCGAGTGTCTACGACGGTGACAACAAGCTGACCCTGCGCGACTACGACGGATCCGTCTGGACGGACAAGAACAACCAGGAGTGGCACCAGAGGAACGACGGTGACGAGGACAAGGGCAAGATCAGCCTGCGCACCGCGATGCAGTACTCGGTGAACACGCCCTTCATCCAGCTGGGCATGGACGTCGGCACCGACAAGGTGCGGGACGCGGCCCTGGACGCCGGCCTCAGCAAGGAACAGCTGGCCACGATCACCCCGACGTTCTCCCTCGGCACCTCCGCGCCCAGTGCGATCCGGCTCGCCGGGGCGTACGCGACGTTCGCGGCCAGCGGCCAGCAGGCCGATCCGTACTCGGTCGAGCGAGTCGAGGACAAGGACGGCGAGGTCTACAACCACGAGGACGAGGCCAAGCTCAAGCAGGCCTTCGACGCGGACGTGGCGAACAACGTCACCGACGTGCTGAAGAACGTCATCCAGCGCGGCACCGGCACCTCGGCGAAGATCGGCCGCCCGGCGGCGGGCAAGACCGGAACCACCGACCAGAACAAGTCGGCCTGGTTCGCCGGTTACACCCCGCAGCTGTCCACGTCGATCGGCATGTGGCGGGTGGACGACCGGGCCAAGCGGCAGGTCTTCCGTTCCATGCGCGGTGTGGGCGGCCAGGAGACCATCCACGGTGCGTCGTTCCCCGCCGAGATCTGGGCCGACTACATGCGCAAGGCGATGGCGGGCCAGCCGCCCAAGGACTTCCCGGCGGCCACACCGATCGGTGACAAGGTCTACGGCGAGAACGCGAGCCCCACGCCGACGACCCAGAAGCCGACGCAGACGCCGTCCCAGACCCCGTCGCAGACGCCGTCCGAGACGCCGTCCCAGACGCCCTCCGGCACCCCGAGTCCCACGCAGACTTGTGATCCGCTGGACTTCAAGTGCAACGACAACGCGGGTGGCGACAACCAGGGCGGCGAGAACGCAGGCCCCAGCGGCGGCCCGGGCGGAACCTCGCCCTCGCCGACCACGGAGCCACCGGGCGGCGGACTCTTCGGGGGCCCGTCCGGCTCCCGCAAGGACGAGTAGTCCCGACGTCCCGTACAGCGATCGGCGGCCGCGCCGGAGCATCCCGCTCCGGCGCGGCC
>NZ_RIBZ01000157.1:0-3379 GCF_003721215.1 Streptomyces botrytidirepellens | reverse complement strand
CGCCCGCACCGACGCATCTACCGGGGCGACCGCCGAGAGAGGAATCCCGAGCCGACCGGCGGACCCGCCGACTGACCCCCCCCGTCCCGCCCGCGTGTACGAGGCCCACCCCGTTCCGGGGTGGGCCTTCGTGTTCGTCGTGCCCGGGGCCGCCGAACCCTGACCCCCGCCCCGCGCCCCCGCGACGTGGCGCCGGGGTGGGGTTGCTGCGGTAACCGGTCGGGCCCCGAGGGTGAGCCCACCACCGGCCGCCGCACCCCACGCCCCGCCCGAAGGCGCCCGGCGCGGCCTCCGGCATCCCCCGACTCTGAGAGAGGTAGTTCCCGGTATGTTCCTGCCCCTGACCATTGTCCGTGATGAATACGGCGTACCGGTAGCCACAGTCACCGCCCAGTTCATCGCCAGTACTTTCCTCCCGCATACGTGGCTGGTCATCGCGACCCCCAACGGCGACGAGGACCGCGGCGGCGGCCCGGACGGCAAGCGGCCCGTTCACCTCGACTCTTATGGCCCGTTCACCGATCCCGACGGTGCCCGTGCCTGGGCCGAAGCCCACCTCACCCCCTACGCACTCCGTTACACCGTCGTCCCTCTCACCGCGCCCTGGACCGACGCCGAGACCGAAGCCGCACGCGGCAAGCCGCTCTACCGCTCCGCGACCGCGCGTCCTGCCCGCGCGAACACCGTCGCCAAGTACTTCAAGCCGTCCAACCTCACTCGCCTGCGTCACACGACCCCCGCCGACACTCCCCGCCACGGATTCACCGCCCGCGAGCTCGAACACCCCGAACTCGGCCCGGTCGTCCAGCTCACCGCGCTAGGGTCCGTCTTGTCGATCATGGTGTGAGCCAGATGAGTGTGCTGGCCAGGGTGAGGGCTGCGTGGAAGCGGTCGGGCTGTTTCTCGTAGCGGGTGGCGATTCCGCGCCACTGCTTGAGTCGGTGGAAGCACCGTTCGACCACGTTGCGGCGCCGGTAGATGGCCTTGTCGAAGCCGCACCGGCGCTCGTGGCGGCGGGCTCGGCCTGCGAGTTGGTCGACGCGTTCGGGGATGGTGGCCTTGATGCCCCGCCGCCGCAGGTAGGCGCGGAAGGTGCGGGCCGAGTAGCCCTTGTCGGCCACGACTCGCTCCGGCCGCAGACGCGGCCGCCCCGGACCGCCTCCGGCGATGCGGATCCGGTCGATGACGGCTTCGGCCTGGGTGCAGTCGTTGCGGTTGCCCGCGGTGACGAGGAAGGCCAGGGGCCGGCCGCGTCCGTCACAGGCGAGGTGGATTTTCGTGGTCAGCCCGCCGCGGGAGCGCCCGAGTCCGCGCTGGTCGAGCCCCCTTTGGCAGCGGTGTGCTGATGGGCCCGCACGATGGTGGAGTCGAGGGCGACCAGCCAGTCCACCGCGGTGGTGCCCTGGGCCACGGTCAGGAGGCGGTCGAAAGTCCCGTCGAGGGCCCAGCGCGCAAACNCCTGGGCCACGGTCAGGAGGCGGTCGAAAGTCCCGTCGAGGGCCCAGCGCGCAAACCGGCCGTGTACGGTCTGCCAGGGACCGAACCGCTCCGGCAAGTCCCGCCAGGGCACACCGGTACGGAACTTGAACACGATGCCCTCCAGCACCTGGCGGTGATCACGCCACCGTCCACGGGCCCGGCCAGCCGACGGAAGCAACGGCGCAATCACCGCCCAAGCGGCATCAGAGATCTCCGGCACATCCCTCATGCCCATCCAACGACCCGGTGATCGACAAGACACTGCCTAGGTCCCGACCCCTACCAGCGCGACCGCGACCACAGCCTCATGGCAACCATCCTGCACCTGAACCATCCCCGCTACGAGGTCACCGACCAACGCACCCACCTCCTGGTGCGGCGCCTGTCCGACGCCGAACTCCACGCGCGCGCCGACCAGGCCGCCGCCCGCGTCGCCTCGCACCTCGCCCCGCTCACCACCACCAGCTGACCCCCGCGCCCCGCCCCGCCGCGCCCTGTCCTCGCCGGGTGCCCCAGGCCCCGGCCCTGGTGGTTGCGGGGCTTGGCTGCGAGCGGGGCAGCGTTGGTGGTGCCGGGCCGCTCCCCGTGCGGTCATCTTGCGCCGCACCCATGACATCCGGCCCCCAACATCGTTCAGGAAGGAATCGCGTGCTGTTCGCTGAACCCGCCCACCCCTATGACGATCCCGAGGACCCAGCGCAATGGGCATGCGCTTCGGGTACTTCACCCTCCTCTACACACCCGGCATCAAGACACTGAGCCTCTACCGCGGCCCCAGGGATTCCGTCCGTCCCGGCACGTCCTGCCCCCAATGCCAGGGCAGCGGGAAGCTGCCGTGGTGGGAACGCCCAGCCGAGGAACGCGACGCCGACACATCCCGGCGCTGCCCGAGGTGCCCGGCCCGGCGCACTCTGTTCGCACACCTCCCCATCTGGCCCGTAGGCACCATCGACCGTCTCCGCACCTGGCGCACCAGCAAGCGCCTGCGCCCTGCGGGCAAAAACAACGCCTCCCAAAGGCTCTCCCGCCAGAACCCCACACCCGGTTACAGCGACGAGCCGCCCCTTCTGAGCACGCCAGACCACGACGCCCGGCCCCAACCCCCACCGCACGGGCACCATCCGCCGATCACACCGCACCGACACCGAAGGACCCCCTTTTCCTATGACCAGCACGCCCGTCACTAACCACCCGGCCGCCGCCAGCGCCGTCGCCCTGTCCGCCCTGGACCAGGCCGTGATGATCGCCAGCCGCCGGGAACGCAACTTCGCACCCCAGCAGATCACCGTCACCCTCCACACCATGGAAGGAGCGCTCAGTCTCCAAGGCCGCGCCCACGGCCACACAATCCCCGCACCCGGCTTTCCCGAACTGCCCCTTCCCACCTACACCTTCCCCACCACAGACCTGGAGACGTTCCTGACCCAGTTCACCCAGGCACTCGACGCGCAGACCACCCGCGCCAGCCGTCTCGTCCTCGCCGTCCACGCCGATGTCCCCGGATACGACTTCGACGACGCCTACGCCTGGAGCTACGACCCCCAGACCAAGGACTTCCAGGCCGTGCTCCCCGCCGACGCGGCAGACCTGTTCCACGAGGAAACCACACTGCTCGCCTACCGCTGGCACAAGGCGCCCTACTCCTCCGTTTCAGCACTCGCCCCGGCCGACCCCACCAAGACCGGTCCCACGGCGTAGACGGACCAGTCAGCCGCCCGGCACCACCCCACACCCACGGCCAACCTCACTGCCTGTCAGCCCCGGTACCGCACCAGCGGCACCGGGGCGCGGGGGTGGTGCCGGTAGGGATGTTCCCGCACCACCCGCGAGGTGTTGGTCGAGCCCCCCGGCAGCAGGCAGCAGGGCCGCCCCCCACCCCCTCACCGGGGGCGGCCCTGCC
>NZ_RIBZ01000160.1:0-7455 GCF_003721215.1 Streptomyces botrytidirepellens | reverse complement strand
CGCGCCGGTGCGCGGGTCCCTGCCCGTGCCCGCCGAGCGGCCCGCGCCGCTCTCCCGGGAGGCCGTGTGACCTCCCCCGCGCTGCGGGCCGTGGCGGACGCGGCCCGTGCCGCCGCCCCCGTCTCCCTGCCCGAGGTGCAGGCGGACGCCGAGCTGCTGGCCCGCTTCGACCGCGGCTATCTGCTGCCCGCCGAGGTCTTCACGGAGTTCGCCGCCCGGCTGACCGCCTCCGGCTTCCGGGCGCTGACCATCGGCGGCCGCCGCTCCTTCCGGTACCACTCCGTCTATCTCGACACCCCCGGCCTGCGCTGCTTCCACGACCACCGGCAGGGGCGGCGGCTGCGGTTCAAGGTCCGCGAGCGGGTGTACGAGGACTCCGGGGAGCGGCAGTTCGAGGTCAAGCTCAAGGGCCGCCGCGGCGAGACGGTCAAGCACCGGCGGGAGCTGGCCGCGGGGGAGATCGCCGAGGGCCCCGCCGCCCGGGCCTTCCTGGGCGACGTGCTGCGCGACGCCTACGGCATCGAGGCCCCGGACGGGCTCCGTCCGTCCGCCATCACCGACTACCGGCGCACGACCTTCGTCGCCGCGGGGCAGCGGGTCACCTGCGATACGGGACTGGTCTGCCGCGACCCGCGAACGGGGGCCGCGTGGGCGGTCGACCGACGGCTGGTCGTCGTCGAGACCAAGTCGGCCGGTCATCTGACGGAGACCGACCGGCTGTTGCACCGGCTGGGCGTACGGGCGGCCGAGTTCACCAAGTACTGCGGCGCGCTGGCCGTGCTGCGGCCGGACCTGCCCGCCAACCAGTGGCGCCGAGCGGTCCGCACCGCCTTCGGCCGGAACCCGGGCCTGCCGCGGTCCGCGTGACGTACGGCCTCACCGCGCGATGCCGTCCCCCGGGGCGCCGAAACGGACGGTGATCCGCGCCCCCGAGGCGCCGTTCCCGGGGACGCCGTCTTCGGCGGGTGCGGCGGCCGGTGTCACGACCACCTCGCCGCCCGACTCCCGGGCCGTACGGCGCGCGATGTCCAGGCCGAGGCCGGTGGAGCCCGCGCCGCTGGTGCCGCGCCCGGTCATGTCGCCCGAGGGGAAGCCGGGCCCGTCGTCCTCCACGACCAGGACGCCGCCGCCCCCGCCGCCGCCGTCGTCGTCGGGCCGGACGGCGACCCGGAAGGCGGTGCCGTGCGGGGTGTGGTCGAAGACGTTGCCCAACAGCACGTCGAGCACGGCCGTCAGGTCCGTCTCGCCGACCCGTACCGGAACCGGCTGTTCGGGGATGTCCACGGCGACCGTACGGTCCTGGTCCTCCGCGAGCGGCAGCCAGAAGGCCGACCGTTCGCGGGCCAGCGCCGCCAGGTCCGCGGTCCGGTCCGGCTCCGCCGCCGGTGTGCCCCCGTCCTCCGCGCCCCCGCCGAGGGGGTGGCGTGCGGACTGGATGACCTCGTCGACGCTGCGCTCCAGGGCCGCCACGTCGGCGGCGATCCGCTCCGCCTCCCCCGCGTCGCGCAGCCCCTCCGCGTCCAGCCGCAGCACGGCGACGGGGGTGCGCAGCCGATGGGCGAGGTCGGCCGCGTTCTCGCGCTCGGCGGCGAGGAGTTCGTCGATGCGGGACGCCAGATGGTTCAGCTGCGCGGCCACCAGACGCAGTTCCGGCGGGCCCTCCGGCTCGGCCCGCGCGGTGAGGTCCCCGGCCGCCAGACGGTCGGCGACCGACGCCAGCCGCCGCGTCGACCCCACGAGCCGCGCGCCGAGCCGGTCCGCGACCAGCAGCCCCAGCAGGATGAGCCCCGCGCCGATCCCGGCGATGGCCAGCCAGGAGGCCAGTACGCCGTCGTAGAGCTGCCGCTGGTCCACCGCGACCTGGACGACCGCCGTGCCGCCCGAGCGCACCCCGGCCCCGGGGTCCGCGGTGATGCCCTGCACCGGCACCAGCGCGACCCGGCCGCCGCCCTCCGGCGCGTACAGGAACGCGCGCCCGTGCCGGGCCAGCCGTACGGCGTCCGTCACCGGTGCCCGGGCACCGAGCGAGCGCCCGTCCGGCAGGATCACCGAGGACCGCGGCAGACCGGGCCCGTTCACCCCGTCGAGCGCCGTGCGCACCTGATCCATCCCGTCCCGGGGGTCCGGGTGCGCGAGCGATCGGCCCACGACGGCGGCGAGCGACTGCGCCCGCTGGGTGGCGTCGGCGGTCGCCCGGTCCGCGGCATGACCGCGGGTCAGCAGCACCAGCGGCACCAGCAGGGCGGCCAGGACGAGCGCGGTGGTGGCTGCGGTGAGCCACAGCAACTGACGGCGCACGGCGGCTACTCCACCGGCGCGTCGCCGGGAGCGGCCAGCTTCACGCCCACCGTGCGCACCGTGTGCAGATAGCGCGGGCGCTGGGCCGTCTCGCCCAGCTTCCGGCGCAGCCAGGACAGATGGACGTCGACGGTCTTGTCCGCTCCGCCCAGCGGCTGCTGCCACACCTCCGCCAGCAGTTCGCGGCGGCTCACCACCTGCCCGGCCCGCCGCGCCAGATGACACAGCAGGTCGAACTCGCGCGGCGTCAGCTCCACGGCCTCGCCCTCCAGCGTCACCTCCCGCGCCGCGGGCGAGACGACCAGCCCGCCGACCCGGATCGACGGCTCGGGCTCCGGTGCGCCCAGCCGCCGCAGCACGGCCTTGACCCGGGCGTCCAGCTGGGCCGCGCCGAAGGGTTTGACGATGTAGTCGTCCGCGCCGCTGCCCAGCACGGCGACCATGTCGCGCTCCTCGTCCCGCGCCGTCGCGACGATCACCGGTACGTCGCTGACCGCGCGCAGCATGCGCAGCACCTGGGCCCCGTCCACGTCCGGCAGACCGAGGTCGAGCACCACGAGGTCGGGCCGGTGGGTGACGGCCGCGTCCAGCCCGGCCATGCCGGTGGCGGCCGTGGCCACGGCATGGCCGTGGTCGCGCAGCGCGCGCACCAGCGCGCCGCGCAGCTGGGGGTCGTCCTCGACCACGAGCAGGTGGGGCATACGGCCACGGTAACCACGGTGAAGTCGTATGAGGGTCGGCCGGTTGGGGGGTTTGTGCGGGTCTTAACCGGACGTTAAATGACGGTGCGGCAGGCTGGAACGCATGACATCGGCCCGCACCCGCACCAGCGACAGCACGAGCGACGACGGCGGCGAGGGTGCAGGCGCGCGGACGGGCGCCCCCTGGCGCAGTGCGACGGCCGCCCTGCTCTGGGTGTGCGTGCTCGCCGGGGCGGGCCTGCTCGGCGCGTGGGCCCTGACGCACGCCGGACCGGACGCCGACACCCATGTGTCGGCGCCCCTCGACGACGCCGGGGTACGGCACGAGCTGGCCCGGGAGCGGACCGCGGCCTCGCCCTCGCCGTCGCCGTCCCGGCCGGGCACGCCGAAGGGGCCGCCCGCGCGGCCGTCGGCGGAGGCGGAGACGGACGCCGTCGGCCGCGGCAGCGTGCACTTCGAAGGCGGCAGCGCGTCGGCCGAGTGCCGTCCCGATCCCGTCGAGGGCCATCTGATCTACCTGGTCAGCTGGAGCCCCGCCACCGGCTTCGGCGTCGAGGAGGTCGAACGCGGCCCCGGCCCGGTGGCCTCCGTCGAGATGGAGCCGGACTCGGGCGACGAGGACGACGAGGACGACATCACCACGGTGCTCACCTGCACGGACGCGGGCCGCCCGGTCGTGGCCCCGGACCAGGACGTGGACGACTGACAGGCGCGACCGAGGGGGACCGCAGACCGGTGGGGGCCCGACACTCTGCCGGGTCAGGCGGCCGAAGCCGTACACCTTGGCGGTGTGCGGCCGGTCCGGGGGCTCCGTACGCTGGGGGCTGCCCCAGACCCGCGAGCGATCAGAGGTAGCGAACGTGTCCGTGCAGCCCACGCACCCCAGCCCCGATCCCGCCGCCGGCGCCGCCGTCAAGGCTGCCGACCGCGCACACGTCTTCCATTCCTGGTCCGCGCAGGGGCTGATCGACCCGCTCGCGGTCGCGGGCGCCGACGGCTCGTACTTCTGGGACTACGACGGCAACCGGTACCTCGACTTCAGCTGTCAGCTGGTCAACACCAACATCGGCCACCAGCACCCCAAGGTCGTCGCCGCCATCCAGGAGCAGGCGGCGAAGATGTGCACGATCGCGCCCGGCTTCGCCGTGGACGCGCGGTCCGAGGCGGCGCGGCTGGTCGCCGAGCGCACCCCCGGCGACCTCGACAAGATCTTCTTCACCAACGGCGGCGCCGAGGCGGTCGAGAACGCGGTCCGCATGGCCCGGCTGCACACCGGCCGCTCCAAGGTGCTCTCCGCCTACCGCTCGTACCACGGCGCCACCGCCGCCGCGATCAACCTGACCGGTGACCCGCGCCGCTGGCCCTCCGACACCGCCTCGGCCGGTGTCGTCCACTTCTGGGCGCCGTTCCTCTACCGCTCGCCGTTCCACGCCGAGAACGAGGCGCAGGAGTGCGAGCGCGCGCTGCGCCACCTGGAAGACACCATCGCCTACGAGGGTCCGGCGGGCATCGCCGCGATCATCCTGGAGACCATCCCCGGCACCGCCGGGATCATGGTGCCGCCGCCCGGCTACCTGGCCGGGGTCCGGGAGATCTGCGACCGGTACGGGATCGTCTTCATCCTGGACGAGGTCATGGCGGGCTTCGGCCGCACCGGCCACTGGTTCGCGGCCGACCACTTCGGCGTCACCCCGGACCTCCTGACCTTCGCCAAGGGCGTCAACTCCGGCTATGTGCCGCTCGGCGGCGTCGCCATCTCGGCCGAGATCGCCGCCACCTTCGACCAGCGGCCCTACCCGGGCGGCCTCACCTACTCCGGCCACCCGCTGGCCTGCGCCTCCGCCGTCGCCACCATCAACGCGATGGCGGAGGAGGGCATCGTGGAGAACGCGGCCGCGATCGGCGAGAACGTGATCGGCCCGGCCCTGAAGGAGATCGCCGAGCGCCACCCTTCCGTCGGCGAGGTGCGCGGTCTGGGCGTCTTCTGGGCGCTCGATCTGGTCAAGAACAAGGAGACGCGCGAACCGCTCGTCCCGTACAACGCGAGCGGCCCCGCCAACCAGCCCATGGCCGACTTCGCGGCCGCCTGCAAGCGCGGCGGGCTGTGGCCGTTCGTGAACATGAACCGTACGCACGTGGTGCCGCCGTGCACGGTCACCGAGTCCGAGGCCAAGGAGGGTCTGGCGATCCTGGACGAGGCGCTGGGCGCGGCGGACGCCCACACCGTGTAGTCGCGCCCTCACCGAGGTGTCACGTCCTCTTCACGCCCCATAGCCACATATAGCCGTCCGGTGTAGACCACCACCTGACTCTGCGTACTTTGCGCAACGGCCCTCGCATATCGTGATGCGAGGGCCGTCCGCTTCCGGATGACATGACACGACGGCCGCGGAAGGAGACGGTCCTCGATGCCCGTGCCCGGCACCAGCCCGGTCAAGCGGAACACCCTGCGGCAGCAGATCGCCGACGCGCTGTGTGACGAGGTGCTCGCGGGCAGACTGCCGGCGGGGCGGCAGTTCACCGTCAAGGAGATGGCCGACCACTACGGCGTCTCCGCCACCCCGGTCCGCGAGGCCCTGCTCGACCTGTGCTCCCAGGGGCTGCTGGACGTCGAGGAACACCGTGGCTTCAAGGTCCACGAGTTCACCATCAAGGACTTCCGGCACATGGTCGACGCCCGCAGCATGGTCGTCGAGGGGCTGTTCCGGCACGCCGTCGAGCAGACGCTGAACACCATGAACCCGCAGTCCCTGGCCTCGGTGCGGCGCCGGGCCGAGGCTGCCGAGCGGGCCGCCCGCGGCGGCGACCTCGACATCCTCATCGGCTACGACCTGCGGTTCTGGCGCGAGATATGCGGGCTGGTCGGCAACCCCTACATCACCGACTTCCTCCAGCGGCTGCGGATGCAGACCTGGGTCTTCACCGTGCCCTATCTGCGCCGGGTCCCCGATCTGCGCGGCGAGCTGTGGGCGGGCCACTGCGAGTTGACCGCGGCCGTCACCCGCGGTGACCCCAAGACCTCCGAGCGGCTCATAGCGGCGTACAACGCGCACTTCCGTGCGCTGATCGAGCGGTTGGTGACCGACGCGCCCTGACGGCACCCCCTGGGGGGACAGCTGCCGTCAGCGCTCTTCGCGCCGCGTACCCGGGGCACTACGCTGAAGCGACCAGCGACCATACGGATACGAGAGTGAGATCGCGTGGCCTGTGACCTCTGGCTGGTCCCCCTTGTCGACGTGCTGTGCCACAGCCCCGACAATCCCTTCGCCGACGAGATCGCAACCTACGACAAGGCACTCGGAGAGGCCGGTCTGCCGCCGGTGCCCGTCCTCGGCTACATGCCGGGCCTGTCCGGGGACGTCGCCCCGGTAGCCGGATTCGACTACGACGCACTCCACTTCCTCCGCCGCGCCTACCTCCTCCAGCTGTGCGGGCTCGCGGTCACGCCGGTCGACGAACTCGGCGGGGACTACGAGCAGTTGCTGGAGATGTTCGAGCCCACGGCCAAGCAGTCGCACCTGGTGTGGCACTACGACCACGCGGGCGCCTACGTCCCCGTCGACTTCCCCGGCCCGCTCGCCAACGACGAACTCATGGAGGGCGGCGGCCCCCTGGGCTCCAGTCACGGGCTGNGAGGGCGGCGGCCCCCTGGGCTCCAGTCACGGGCTGCTGCGCGAACTGGAGGCGGTCGCCCCGGCGCTCGGCATCGACCCGTCCAACCCCCCGGCCGCCCCCACGCCCCCCACCCGGCCGACCAGCCTGGAGGAGCCGGCCGCGCCCGGGCCGTACGAGGACAGCCCGTTCGCCCGTGAACGCCATGTCTGGCTGGGGCTGCACGCGGCCGCGACCCGCAGCCTGAGCCAGGGATCGATGATCCTCTTCAGCTGACCCTTCAGCCGACCCCTGACCCCTGCCGCGCCCCGCGGGTCAGCGGGGCGGCTCGGGAGGACGCTGCCGCGGCATATTGGGCCGGGCGCTGCCCGGCGGCAGCGGAAAGCGGTGCGCGGGGCTCCCGCTGTCCGGGCGGGAGCCCTGGGCCACCAGCGACTGCGTGAACAGCGCATGGGTGAACAGCGGCGCCGACCCCGAGGCGAAGTCCACCATCCAGCCCGCCGTCTCCGTCCGCACCAGCTCCGACACGTCCTCGCAGAACCGCCGCAGCACCGCGAGGCACCGCTCCACGGCCTCGGACGCGGTGCCCTCGGTCGGGCCCAGCACCTCCCGGACGCTCTCCGACGCCCAGTCGAACTGGAGCGACTCCAGCCGCCGCTGCACCGCCTGCGCCGTGGCGACGTCCCGCATCCAGCCGGACGTCAGCCCGAAATACCGGTCGCAGCCCACGCACGCGACGGCCAGCAGCAGCGCCAGCGCGCCCCACCCGGCGCCGCCGCCCAGCGCCCCCGTCAGCTCCAGCAGCGGCAGCACGGCCCCGGCCACCGCCCCCACCGCGGCCCCG
>NZ_RIBZ01000167.1:0-49904 GCF_003721215.1 Streptomyces botrytidirepellens | reverse complement strand
GGGCCCGCCCAGCGCCGCGCGGGCCCGTGCGACCAGTGCGGGCGCGCCGGCGGGCAGGGCCGCGTCGGCGCCGAGGCGGAGCGCTCGTTCCCGCTTGCCCTCCAGCGGGTCCGTGACGGCGATCCGGGCGGCGCCCGCGTGCCGGGCGGCGAGGAGGGTGAACAGGCCGATGGGGCCGGCGCCGAGGACAGCCACGCTGCGTCCGGTGAGGTCACCGGCCTTGGCCACGGCGTGCACCGGGGTGGCCAGCGGCTCGACGAGGGCGGCCTCGACGTCGGACATGCCCTCGGGGACACGGTGGACGCGGTCGGCGGGGATGGTGAACAGGTCCGTCATGGCACCGGGCGTCTGGCAGCCGAAGACCTTCAGTTCCCGGCAGATGTTGTAACGGCCGGAGCGGCACTGGGCGCACGTGCCGCAGTACAGGTTCGGTTCGACGATCACCCGGTCGCCTGGGGCGAAGGCCCCGGCTCCCTTTCCCGCCCGGGCCACGACGCCGACCGCCTCGTGGCCGGGACGGTAGGGCAGGTCGATGAACGGGTGGTGGCCGCCCGCGGCGTGGGTGTCGGAGCCGCAGATGCCGACGACCCTGGTGTGCACCAGGAGTTCGTGGTCCTCGGGAACGGGGGCGGGCACCCGCTCGATGGTGATGTCCTCGATCGACCGGACGAGCACGCGGCGGATCTGCTGGGTCATGGTGGCGGGGTTCCATTCGGCTCGGGTGGCCAGGTCGGCTCGGGCGGTCATTTCACGGCTCCCAGGGAGAGGCCGTGGACCAGCTTGTCCTGGGCGGCGATTCCCGCGATGAGAACGGGCAGCGACACCAGCGTGGCCGCCGCACACAGCCGGGCCAGGAACAGGCCCTCGTTGGTGATGAAGCCGACCAGGAACACGGGTGCGGTGGACGCCTTCGTGGCGGTGAGGTTCACGGCGAACATGAACTCGTTCCAGCTGAAGATGAAGCAGATCAGCGAGGTGGCGGCGAGCCCCGGCATGGCGACCGGCGCGACGATCCGCAGCAGTACGGTGGGCAGCCCGGCGCCGTCGACCTCGGCCGCTTCCAGGATCTCCTTGGGCACCTCGGCGAGGAACGACCGCATCATCCACACGGCGATCGGCAGGTTCATCCCGGTGTAGAGGACGACCAGTGTCCAGACGTTGTCCAGCATGCCGACGTCCTTGACGATCATGTACACCGGCAGCAGCGCCGCGATGAGCGGCAGGAACTTCGTGGACAGGAAGAAGAACATCACGTCGGTCCACTTCTCGACCGGCTTGATGGACAGCGCGTAGGCCGCGGGCACCGCCAGGACGAGGACCAGCAGGGTCGAGAAGACACTGGCCATGGCCGAGTTGAGGAGGTACGGGGTGATGTCCCGGCCCAGCAGCAGCGCGTACTGGTCCAGGGTGAGTGGCGCGAACAGGCTGGGCGGATTGGTCGCCGCGTCGGACTCCTGGTGGAACGACGTGAGCACCATCCAGGCCACCGGCGCGAAGAAGGCCAGGGTGGCCAGCCACGCGACGAAGGTCCACAGCGGCGACAGACGCGTGGGCTGACCCGGATCCTCCGGGCGCCCGCGGCGGCGGAGCTTCTGGATGATGGTGCCGGACGTTGCCGGGGCGGTGGTGACGTTCGTGGCCATCATCGGGACACCTCCTCACGGAACAGGGAGGCGACGACCCGCAGGGCGAACGTGGCGATGACGATCGAGCCGATCACCACGACGCCGCCGGCGGCCGCGGCCTGGCCGTACTCGAACTTGCGGAACATGGTCAGGTAGATCTCGTAGGGCAGGTTGGTGGTCTGGGAGCCGGGCCCGCCTTGCGTGATGGTGTAGACGGCGTCGAAGGTCTGCACCACGAAGATGGAGCCCAGCACGATGCCCAGCTCGATGTACTGCCGCAGGTGCGGCAGCGTGAGGTGGCGGAAGGTCTGGAGCGCGGAGGCCCCGTCGACCTCGGCGGCCTCCAGGACGTCACCGGACTGGGCCTGGAGACCGGCCAGCAGGATGAGCATCATGAACGGCGTCCACTGCCACACCAGCGCGATCACCAGAGCGGGCATGGGGTAGGACGACACCCAGTCGACCGCGGGGCCGTGCTCGGCGCCGAACAGCCGGGAGACGGCGTTCAGGACGCCGTTGAGGAGCCCGTAGTCGGGGTTGTAGAGGGCGTGCTTCCACAGCAGCGCGGCGGCGACCGGCATCACCAGGAACGGTGCGATGAGCAGGGTGCGGGCCAGGCCCCGGCCGAGGAAGCGGCGATCGAGCAGCAGGGCCAGGCCCAGCCCGAGGACCACACTGATGACGACCACGGAGGCGGTGAGGACGACGGTGTTGAGCACCGCGTGACGCAGCCGCTCGTCGGTGAAGACGAATTCGTAATTGGACAGGCCGGTGAAGTGGCGTTCGCCCGGCTCGAGGATGTTCCACTGGAACGTGGAGATCACGATCGTGGCCACGAAGGGCAACTGGGTCACGATGATCGTGAAGACGAGCGCCGGCAGCAGCGGGAAGCGCCGCCGCCACCTCCGGATGCCTGCGGCCCCGAGCGGGCGGCGGGCAGGTGGTCGCATGGTCTTCTTGGGGGCGTGGGTGAGCGTCGTCATGGGCTTTCCTCCGCCGTCGGCGGCCGGGGGTGGGGTGGCGAGGCCGGGGGAGTGGTTCACCTGTGCTTCTCGGCGACGTCCTCGGCGAGCTTCTGGCCGTCGTTCAGCGCGTTGTCCACGCTGGTCTTGCGGGCGATGGCGGCGGAGATCTCCTGCGTCACCTTGGTGCCGAGGTCCTGGAACTCGGGAACGGCGACGAACTGGATGCCCACCGTGGGCCGCGGCTGGACGCCGGGGTCGGACGGATCGGCCTGCTCGATGGACCGCAGCGTGATGTCGCCGAACGAGCCTGCCGCCTTCTTGTACTCGGGGATTTCATAGGTGCTGGCCCGCTTCCCCGCGGGCACCCTCGACCAGCCCAGCTTCTGGCCGACGAGCTTCTCGTACTTCTTGCTGGACGCCCAGAGCATGAACTTCGCGGCGAGATCGGCCTTCTTGGTGGTCTTCGGCATCGCCCACGCCCAGGACCACAGCCAGCCACTGGACTTGGTCCGCTCCACGGGCGCGTACGCGTAACCGATCTTGCCCGCGGCCTTGCTGGTGCTCGGGTCCTCCAGGGAACCGGCCGCGCTGGTGGCGTCGTACCACATGCCGACCTTGCCCTGGCTCATCGCGTTCAGGCACTCGGTGAACCCGGACTGCGCCGCGCCCGCCTCGCCGTGCTTGCGGACCAGATCGACGTAGAAATGGGTGGCCTTCTTGAAGCCCCCGCTGTTGACCTGTGCCTTCCAATCCTTGGTGAACCAGGTGCCGCCGAAGGTGTTGACCACGCTCGTCAGCGGCGCGCCGAGCTCGCCCCATCCGGGCAGGCCACGCAGGCAGATCCCCTTCATGCCCGGCTCCGCGCCGTCGACCTTGGCGGCGAGTTTGGCCACCTGCCGCCAGGTCGGGTGCTCGGGCATCTTCAGGCCCTTCGCGGCGAAGACGTCCTTGCGGTACATGAGGAAGGACGACTCGCCGTAGAACGGCAGGGCGTAGAGCTTGCCGTCCGAGCCGGACAGGGACTGCACCATCGGTTTCAGCAGGTCGGCCTTGTCGAAGCCGGTGTCCTTGTCGGCGTACGAGCCGAGCTCGTGCAACCAGCCGTTCTTCTCCCAGATGGGTACCTCGTAGGCCCCGATGGTGGCGACGTCGTACTGACCGGCCTGGGTGGCGATGTCCTGGGTGACCTTGTCGCGCAGTTCGTTCTCGGGGAGCACGGTGAAGTTGACCTTGATGCCGGTGTCCTTCGTGAACGTGTTCTTCGTGAGCTTCGCGACGTCCTCCATCTGCGGGTTGCCGACCATCAGCACGTTGATGCTCTTGCCTCCGCCCGAGGATCCGCCGGCTCCGGCTCCGGAACAGGAAGTGGCGAGAAGGGCGGTGGCTGCGGCGCCGGCGACGAGGGCGTATCTGGTCGATCGCATGACGGGGGACCTCTCGTGCGGGTGGGAGGGGAATCGGAGTAGGGGCTGCCCCGGGGTATCGGACGCGTCGTCGATGGCGGAATTATTAGCATGAGATCGCTCCGTTGTTAACACATCTTGCGAGAAGTTCTTTCCGGATCTATCGGTGATCCGCTACCTCGAGGCGACGTGGCGCTCGACGCGGCGCTCGTCACGCCGCCGAGGCCCAGGAGGGCGAATGCCGTTGCCCACCACATGCCGTGACCGGCGAACCAGGCTGCCGTTTCGGGCGTAGTCATGACAGGCTCTTCCAGCATTACCCCTACCGGGTATATTGGCGGGGTCGTTCACCGGGAGCAGGGATGGGAGCCATGACGACAGCCGAGTCCGGTCGGGACCGCGCCCGCGGTGGCGCCGTCCGCTGGGCGCGGGTCGCTGCTGTCGCACTGCTCGCCGCGCTCGCGGTGCTCCTCCACCACGAGACGAATACTGCTTTCCCGTCCTCGGTGCGTGCCACCGCCATGACCGGTATGGCGGGCATGGCCCATGCCTCCTCGGCGACGATGTCCACGGACGGGGGCGGGAGCGACGGTCCGACACGGGCTTCCGTTCCGGCCGCGCACAGTGACGGCGGTGGCGCCTGTTCCGGCATGGCCATGCAGCACTGCTCGAGTGCCGGCGTCGACGGCGTGACGTTCATGCCACCGAACGAGCCCTGGAGCGGCCGCGAGGGCCACGCGCACGCCACCCCGACGGGTCGCTTCGTTCCCGGCGCGGTGAGTCGGGCGCCGCCCGACCTTTCCGTTCTCTCTCGATTGCTCCTGTAGGCCGCGTCCACGGCAGCTCCGCGTCCGTGGACGCGATCAGCCGTGCCCGCGTGCGACCGAACAGAAGGCACATCGAGAAGAGGACACCACCATCGTGAACAGCATCAACCGACGCTCCGTCCTGCTGACCGGGCTCGGCATCGCGGGCGCGGGCGCGCTCGCCGCCTGCGGTGGCTCCGGCGGTGCAGCGGGCGGAGCCACCGCCCTGGTCAAGCCGTCCGACCCGGCCGTGGCCGCCGCCGAGAAGAAGCGCACCAGTACCGGCACGGTGCACAAGCTGACCCTGACCGCCGCGCCCGCCATGCTGGAGCTCGGCGGCGGCGTCATGGCCAAGAGCTGGGCCTTCGGCGGCCAGGCCCCCGGCAAGGAGGTTCGGGTGTCGGCCGGTGACACCGTGGCCGCCGAGCTCTCCAACCAACTGCCGAACAAGACGGCCACGTCCATCCACTGGCACGGCCTCGCGCTGCGCAACGACATGGACGGCGTTCCCCCGGCCACTCAGACTGCCGTTCGGGCCGGATCCAGCTTCACCTACCGCTTCATCGCCGAGACCCCCGGCACGTACTTCTTCCACCCACACGTCGGTGTCCAGCTCGACCGCGGGCTGCACGCGCCGCTGATCGTGGAGGACCCGAACGAGCCGCTGTCCTACGACGACGAATGGGTCGTCGTCCTGGACGACTGGGTCGACGGCGTCACCGGCACACCCGACGAGGTCTTCGCCGAACTGAAGCGGGGCATGGGTGGGATGGGCATGGGCGGCCACGACATGGGCGGCCATGACATGGGTGACATGGGCGGGATGGACATGAGCGGAGACAAGGGCGGGAAGAGCGCCTCACCGTCCGCGTCCGCGTCCGCCTCCGGTGACGGCATGTCGATGAAGTTCATGCTGATGGGCGCCGACAGCGATCTGCTCGGCGGGGACGCCGGCGACGTGAAGTACCCGTACCACCTGGTCAACGGCCGTGTCCCGGCCGACCCGGACGTTTACACCGGCAAGCCCGGCAAGCGGGTCCGCCTGCGGATCATCAACGCGGGCGGCGACACCGCCTACCGCGTCGCGCTCGGCGGCCACAAGATGACCATCACCCACACCGACGGCTTCCCCGTCGAGCACCGGCGGGCCGACGCCCTGCTGATCGGCATGGGCGAGCGCTACGACGTGCTGGTCACGCTCGCCGACGGCGTCTTCCCGCTCGTCGCACTCGCCGAGGGGAAGAACGCCGGCGGCATGGCCCTGGTCCGTACCGGCTCCGGCAGGGCCCCGAACGCCACCGCCCGCCCGAAGGAACTGAACGGCGCGATCGTGACTGCCTCCCGGCTTCGCGCGGCGGACAACGTCCGGCTGCCGTCGAAGAAGGTCGACCGGGTGCACCGCATCGACCTGACCGGCGGTATGACGAAGTACAACTGGGCCATCAACGGCAAGCCGTTCGACATGAGCGATCCGACGGCCGCCCCCCTCGTGATCGAGGAAGGGCAGCGGGTCCGGCTCGATTTCACGAACCGCACGGGCATGTGGCACCCGATGCACCTGCACGGCCACACGTACCAGCTCGGGAGCTCCGGACCCCGCAAGGACACCGCGATCGTGCTGCCGAAGAAGAAGCTGTCCGTGATCTTCGACGCCGACAACCCCGGCCGGTGGATGCTGCACTGCCACAACGCCTACCACGGGGAGGCCGGGATGATGGCGCTGGTGGCCTATCGGGCCTGATGGCTCCGGAACGCCAGTTGTGGATCGCACCTTCGATCGGTGCGGTGAACCGCCCCGGCGGGTAGCTCGCCCGCCGGGGCCACGGCCCCTGTGCGCGGGTGCGCGGGTGCGACTCCGTGGTGACTCAGTGGGCCATGATCGGTCCGGCGGAGGGGTCGGGCTTGCCCTTGGGCAACAGCGTCAGGCCGACCACGGCAGCCGTCGCCGCGATGGCCGCGCAGGCGAGGAACGCGCCGCCGAAGCCGTCGACCGACGCCGCCGTGCCACCCTCGAGGCTGGTGCCGGCGACGGCGGCGACCACCGCGATCCCCAGCGAAGCGCCCAGCTCATGACAGGTGTTCACCAGGCCGGAGCCCAGTCCGGCGTCGGCGTGCTCGACGCCGTGCATGGCGCTGGTGATGGCGCAGACGAAACCCGTGCCCAGTCCGAAGGCGAGCAGCAGGAAGCCGGGCAGTACCTGGGTCCATGCGTTGCCCTCCCGCTCCAGGTCGGTCAGCAGCAGCGCCCCGGCCACGGCGAGCGCCATGCCGGCGGCGGCCGTCACCCGCCAGCCCAGGCGCGCCACGGCCTGCGAAGCGAGGTGGGCGCCCAAGGTGGTGGCGATGGCGACCGGCAGGAACATCAGGCCCGTGCGCAGCGCACTGAACCGCAGGACGTGCTGGAGGTAGAACGAGCACAGGAAGAACGCCGAGATCAGCACGCCCGACGCGGCGAGCATCAGCAGGCTGCCGCCCACCATCGAGGGGCGTGCGAGGAAGGGCAGACGTACCAGGGGCGTTGCCGCGGATCGCTCCGCCAGCACGAAGAGCACGGCACCGACCACCGCGCCCAGCAGCGGGAGCCAGGCGGACGGGTCGCCGAAGCCGTGGTCGCGGGCCTGTACCAGCCCGTAGATGAGCAGGGCAGGGGTCGCCGTCATGGTCAGTGCGCCCGGTAGGTCGACCCCGGACGGTGCCTCGCCGTGGCCGTGTCCGTGCCCGTGAACGGCGACCGTCCGCTCCTTGAGCAGCGCGGGGACCGCCAGCAGCACCACGAGACCGATCGGCACGTTGACGAAGAAGATCCATTCCCAGCCGGGCCCGGACGCCAGCACCCCGCCGATCAGCACGCCGAAGGCCGCGCCGGTGCCGCCGATCGCCGCCCACACGCCCAGTGCGCGATTGCGCTCAGGGCCCTGGAACACGGTCATGACCAGGGCCATGGCCGCCGGCGACATGACGGCGGCGGCCACGCCCTGAACGGCGCGGGCGCCGATCAGCACGCCACCGCTTTCGGCCAGTCCGGAGACGAGTGAGGCGGTCGTGAAGAGCGCCAGGCCGACCAGGAACATCCGTCGTCGGCCGACGAGGTCGCCGATCCGCCCGCCGAGCAGCAGCAGGCTGCCGAAGAACAGCGTGTACGCGGTGACCACCCACGTCAACGAGCTCGGGTCGAGGGAGAGTTCGGCGCCGATCG
This sequence comes from Streptomyces botrytidirepellens, assembly GCF_003721215.1. Classification (NCBI taxonomy): domain Bacteria; kingdom Bacillati; phylum Actinomycetota; class Actinomycetes; order Kitasatosporales; family Streptomycetaceae; genus Streptomyces; species Streptomyces botrytidirepellens. The sequence goes on along the minus strand of NZ_RIBZ01000167.1, from coordinate 41,909 downwards.
TGGGGAGCGCGACGTTCACGACGGTCACGTCGACGATGAGCATGAACTGCGCCATGCACAGCAGCGCCAGGATCAGCCAGCGGCGCGGGTCCGGTGGGCCGTCCGCCGCCTCGCCGTGGTGGCCGTGCCCGTGGCCGTGCCCGTGGGTGCCGTGGCTTGTGGCCTCCGGCCGACTCTGCTGCGTGGTCGTCGCGTCGTGGTGTCCCGCCCCGACCGCATCGCCTTGGGTGTGACTCTCCGGGTTCACCGCAGACTCCTTAACTTGAACAATGCTGTCAGGGTTAACTTAGGGCAAGTCCAAGCGAATCTGAACACCATTGTTCAAGTTATTTGCCGGTGTGGACGACCCCTGGCCGACCCGGTGGCCGCAGGGCACGGCCCTGGCCAGGCGGCCGGGCGGGTCACCGACTGCGTGGTGCGGCGTGAAGGATGTGACATACGCTCCCACCATGTCCAGGTCGCAGAACCAAGTACGCCGAACCACCGGACCGGAACGGGGCGAACCGCGCCGACGCGCCGACGCGGAACGCAGCATCGCGGCCATCATCGCCGCCGCCATCGACTGTTTCCGCCAGGACCCGAACGTGAGCCTGACCGCGGTGGCGAAGGCGGCCGGAGTCAGCCGGGTCACGCTGTACGCGCACTTCCCGTCCCGTGAAGCACTCCTGGACGCCGTGCTGGAAGATTCCGTACAGCAGGCCGATACCGCGCTCGAGGCCCAGCGGCTGGACGAGGGCCCCGCGGACGAGGCGTTCTCGCGACTCGTCCGGTCCGGCTGGCACATCCTGGAGCGCCACGCCTTCCTGCTCCTGGCCTCCGAGGGTGTCATCGCCCCGGCTCGTCGCCGTAGCCACCACGAGAAGGTTCTCGCACGCGTGGAGCGGGTCCTGGTTCGCGGCCAGGAGGAAGGGGTCTTCCGCACCGACCTTCCGCTGACCTGGCTGGTGACCACGTTTTACAGCCTGCTGCACGCGGCGGCCGCCGAGGCCGACGCACGGCACCTCAAGACCAAGAGCGTCCCGGACATCCTCGACCGCACGCTGTCTTCCATCCTGCGGCCGGTCCCCACCAGCTGACGCTCCCGTGAGGGCATCTGGCCACGTTGGCCAGGGGAAAGAGCCGGTATCCCCGGGCAATACATCTTGACCCTGGGGTCAAGATACGTGTTATCGTCCGAAGGGTAAGTTGACCCATGGGTCAAAGCGACTCCACGTTCCACCCCGAGGCACTGACACCGCAGACCGCCGCGTAGCACTCCTCAGAAAGAGGTACGTCGAACATGGCATCAAGCCAGAGGAACGTCTCCGTGCACGCGGATGACACGCCTGACCGGGACGACTGGACTGAGGCGACCGAGGTGCGTCCCACATTCGTGACGCTCGCGTCGGGCGACACCGCGGGCGTGTGCACAGTGGACGGGGAGTGCTCCTGATGAGCGCGCCCGAGCGCCCCGAGGGCCGGCTCGTCGTCGATGTGTGGAGCGACATCATGTGCCCGTTCTGCTACATCGGCGACACGCTGCTCGCGCAGGCCCTGGAGAGGTTCCCCCACGGTTCCGACGTCGAGGTCCGCTACCACAGCTTCCAGCTGATGCCGCACCTGCCGACCGACCATGCCGTCGACCTCAACGAACTCCTGTCGAAGGAGCGCGGTTTCCCCAAGGCACAGGCCGAGGCGATGAACGCGCAGGTCGCCGCTCGCGCCGCGCAGATCGGGCTGGACTTCCGGCTCGACTCCGTGATCGCGACCAACACCCGCGCCGCCCACCGGCTGATCCACTTCGCCGAGAGCCAGGGCCGTCAGCACGACATGGTCCAGCGGCTCTTCCGCGCCTACTTCACCGACGGACTCAATGTCGGCGACCACGACGTCCTCGCCGGACTGGCCGCGGAGATCGGCCTCGACCGGAGTGCCGTCCACGAGGCGCTGGACAGCGGCGCGTTCGACGCCGACGTCGACGCCGATGTGCGGCAGGCCGGGCAACTCGGCATCGGCGGAGTCCCGTTCTTCGTCTTCGACGGTCAGTACGCCGTATCCGGTGCCCAGCCGGTCGAGGCGTTCCTGCGGGCACTCGACGTCGCCTGGAAGGGCAAATTCACCAAGAGCGCATGAGCAGCGGGCGTCCCTACCGCGCTGGTGTATCCGTTGCCCTTCGGTTGTTCGCCGACTGGGTGGCACGGGTGGGGGCTCGTTGTCGTGTCGTTCCTGCTGCGTGCGGCGAGCGTTGGTGAGTTGCCCGATGACGAGGACGGTCAGGCCGCATCCGGCGATGATCCACCAGGCTGGGCGTGCTGCGGCGGTGTAGGTGTCGGCGTACGCGGTGGGGTCGATGCGGGAGGCGAGGACGGCGCCGATCACGGCGACTCCGAGGACGCTGCCGGTCTGCCGGAAGGTGGAGGCGAGGGACGAGGCGACGCCGGCCTGGGAGACGGGCATGCCGGAGACGGCGGTGTTGGTGATGGGGGCGTTGACGAAGCCGAAGCCGCGTCCGAACAGTGCGCAGCCCAGGATCAGGGACCAGGTGTGGGTCTGCCCGTCGAAGGCGGCGAACAGGGTGCCGCTGGAGGTGATGGCGATGCCTGCCACGAGGAGAGGGCGTCGGGGTCCGTGCCGTGCGACGAGTCGGCCCGACACCATGCTCGCCCGGACCGGCAAAGCCTTCGCCGCGACCTCCGCGATCGAACTGACCGGCGCCACCGCCACCCTCGACCTCGCCCTCGTGTGGCACGTCGACGAAGCGACGCCTGCTGTGCGTGCGTTCCTGACCGCGGCCGCCGAGCAGCTCGCAAGGAACGAAGGGTGGATCTAGGGGGTGCCTCGCCGGGACCGTCGGCCGCAACACCTTCACGCGGTGCATAACACTTCCTCGGAAAGCGGCGCCGCCGCGGTGCCAGGAGACGAAGCCCGGCGCTGGAGGCGACTTTGGAGAGCCGTCCGCGTCGCAGAAGGGACCAGATCCCTTCGACGGGGTTGAGGTCGGGCGCGTGGCGGCGGCCAATACGAGGTCAACCTCGCTAATTGTTGGGATGGGACAATCTCTCGCTTTCGAATGGGTCGACTCCCGCCCTGATATCCCTTCTGAACACTGACATGATCTCCATGAGGCAAGTCAGGCACTATGTAGCATCTACACAATTCAAGGAGGCTCGCGTGACCCGTAACGGTCGTGTGCTGGTGACGGGCGTCGGTGCGATGACCCCGCTGGGAGCCGATGCGCCGTCCTCGTGGTCGGGGCTGCTGGACGGTAAGTCCGGGGTGCGTTTCCTGGAGGAGGAGTGGGCCGCGGACCTGCCCGTGCACGTTGCGGCCGGGCTCACGGTGGACCCTGCCTCCCTGCTTCCGAGGACCGAGGCCAGGAAGCTGGACCGCGGTGAGCAGGTCGCCATCCTCAGTGCGCGCGAAGCCTGGCAGGACGCCGATGCTCCGCAGGTCGAGCCGGAACGATTCGCCGTCGTCATTGGTACGGGGACCGGTGGCGTCCTCACCACGCTGGGGCAGGACGACGTCTTCGAACGCGCCGGGATTCGCCGGCTGTCGCCGTTCGCGGTCCCCATGCTGATGCCCAACGGGCCGGCTGCTCGGGTGAGCATGGACCTGGGTGCGAAGGGAGGCGCCAGGACTCCGGTGAGTGCCTGCGCGTCCGGGGCAGAGGCCCTCGCCCTGGGGCAGGATCTGATCCGCAGCGGGCGGGCGGACGTGGTCGTCGCAGGTGGGGTGGAGGCATGCCTGCACCCCTTCACCATCGCGGCATTCGCCCAGATGAAGGCCCTGTCGACGCAGTCCGTGGACCCGGAGACCGTGTCCCGCCCGTTCGACGTCAAGCGGTCCGGGTTCGTCATGGGCGAGGGCGCGGGGATGATGGTGCTCGAACGCGACGAGTTCGCCCGGGCCCGTGGAGCACATGCCTACGGCACGCTGGCCGGCAGTTCCGTGAGTTCGAGCGCGAACCACATCACGGCCTCCGACGCGGAAGGCCAGGCCTTCGCCATGGAGCTGGCGCTGCGCGACGCCGGCCTGGTCCCGGCGGACATTGGGGTCGTGCACGCCCACGCCACCTCCACGGAGTCCGGTGACCTGGCAGAGGCCGAGGCGATCGACCGAGTGATCGGCAGCCATGCCGCGGTGACGGCGACGAAGTCGATGACCGGTCACATGATGGGCGCGTCCGGAACGGTTGGCGCTATGGCCGCTCTGTTCGCGCTCAAGGACGGCACGGTGCCGGCCACGCGCAACCTCGACGACCTCGACCCGCGCGTGGGGCTGGACGTGGTGCGCGGTGAGCGGCGCACCGGTCAGTGGTCTGCTGCGCTGGCCAACTCGTTCGGGTTCGGCGGACACAACGTCAGTCTCATCTTCACCACGTGACGACCGGACTGCTCCGCGTCGTGCGTTGGACGGCTGCACGAGGTCGACTTCGTTGCGGTGGCATGACCTTTCCGGATTGACGGATTTCTGATGCGGTTCCGGCGCGCATGGGTAATCATCTGCTCACCTGACGTTCGATCACGGAGGCGTACATCCATGAGGCCGACGCGTGTCGCTCTGCTCGTCGTGGCCACCGCCCTGACACCAGCCCTCCTCTTCACCGCCCCGGCGTTTGCCGGCGGTTCGGCGGCGTCGGCCACCACCACTACTGTGGCGGCCGAGGACGATCGGGTCGCCAGCGCCCGTATCCTCCACGTAGCACGGCAGAACAATGACAAGCGGGTCATTGAGGAGGCCAACAAGCTCCTCGAGAGCGACTCTCCGGACGAGTTGCGCGCCTGGCTGGACACCGGCTATCGGCTGGCCCAGGCCGAGGACGACGCCGTCTACATCGTCCGCATGCTCACGAACCCGAACATCAGCGATGCCCTCCGCGCCGCTATCAACGCAACCCTCGACGACGGCTCCCCAGAGACCCTGCGCTACTTCCGTGAGGTGGGGCAGTACGAGGTGGACGGCTAGGCCCAGCGGCGGCGCTGCCGCCCGTCCCGTCCTGCGGTAATCGGGTCAATGACTCCGTGTTTGCTGCCTGCGCACCCGATGGCGATCAGCGAGGTCCGGCGGGGAGCAGAGTGCAGGCGGCGAGATCGACGCGCAGCGCCGGGGAGGATCCCGCCCGAAACGAAAGGGCTCACGAGAGTGGCGACCATGCCCGGCAACAACACCATCAAGAACCCGGTGCTGCCTGGATTCCACCCCGACCCCAGCATCTGCCAGGCAGGCGCGGACTACTACCTGGCGTGCTCCAGCTTCGAGTACTTCCCCGGCGTACCCATCTTCCACAGTCGTGATCTGGTGCACTGGACTCAGATCGGCAACGCCCTGGACCGGCCGAGCCAACTGCGACTACCTCCGGAAGCCACGTCCTCCGGCGGGATCTACGCACCCACCCTCCGCCACCACGACGGTCGGTTCTGGCTGATCACGACGAACGTGCACGACGGCGGCCACCTGCTGGTGACCGCCACCGACCCGGCCGGCCCCTGGTCCGACCCGGTCCGGCTGCCCGGCGTCCCCGGAATCGACCCGGACCTCGCCTGGGACGACGAGGGCAACTGCTGGTGCACCTATGCCGGAGTCGGCCAGGTCCGCATCGACCCCCGCACCGGGCAGTCCTTCGGCCCACCGCGTCGGCTGTGGTCCGGCACCCCCGGTGCCAAAGCCCCGGAGGCGCCGCACCTGTACCGCATCGACGACTACTGGTACCTGCTCATCGCAGAAGGTGGCACCGAGCGCTGCCACGGCGTCTCGATCGCCCGTGGACGCATGCCCACCGGCCCGTTCGAGCCGTGCCCGGACAACCCGGTCCTGACGCACCGCGGCACGGATCACCCCATCCAGAACACCGGCCACGCGGACCTCGTCCAGGGGCCCGACGGTTCGTGGTGGATGGTGTTGCTCGGGGTGCGTCCGGGCGGTGGCACTCCCGGCTGGCACGTACTCGGCCGCGAGACGTTCCTGGCGCCGGTGAGCTGGGTCGACGGTTGGCCGGTCGTCGGCGAACTGTCGCTCGACATGTCCGCTCCTCCGTGGCCGCTTCAGCCAGGGGCCGTCGTACCGGTGCGGGATGACTTCGACCTCGGTGAGCTGGTCCCGTGCTGGGTCTCGCCGCGTCAGCGGCCCGCGGAGAACTGCACCACGAAGGAGCGGGCCGGCTGGCTGACGCTCCACGCCCGTGGGAGATCCCTCGACGATCTCGATGTGATGTTCGTCGGTCGACGCCAGCAACATCTGTCCTGCCGGGTACGTGCCCTGATCGACCCGGCGGAAGGACGCGGTGGCCTGGCCGTCCGCCTGGACGAGCAGCATCACTACGACATCGAGATGGCATCCGGCGAGGCACGCGTACTCGCCCGCATCGGTCCGCTGCACACCGTGGTGGCGACCCAGCAGGTACCCGCCGGCCCCCTGACGCTGAGGATCGAGGTGGCCGCCGCAGGGGCCGTGAACGAGGCACGTACCGGCCCTGACACCGTCTCCCTCGGCTTCGAGGAACCGGACGGCACGTTCGTCGAGCTCACGACGCTCGACGGGCGGTACCTGTCGACCGAGGTGGCCGGCGGGTTCACCGGCCGGGTCATGGGAATGTACGCCTCGGCCGGCGTCGTGCACTTCGACTGGTTCGACTACGAACCGCTCGGGCGCTGAATGCCCGTCCGGCCCGGCGGGGCCGAGGTCCGGACTACTCCGGTGCCGCACCGGTGGTCCGGCGCGGCACCAGCGTGGGGGAGAGCTTGACCTGAACCGAGGGCCGGTGGCGGTCGGTGATCCGTTCCAGGAGGAGGCGGGCCGCGTTCGCGCCGATCTCGTGGCCCGCCTGGTCGACGCTCGTCAGTGAGATCGGGCCCAACGCAGCGAACGTCGTGTTGTCATATCCGGCCACCGATATGGCGCCGGGAACGGAGAGCCCGGCCTCGGCGACCGCCTCCAGCACACCCATGGCGACGATGTCCGCTCCGGCGAAAACGGCTGTGGGCCGGTGGCGGCGCCCGAGCAGCTCCTTGGCGCCCTGATACCCGCCCTGCTGGGTGTAGCTGGTGGAAACGACGTCGATCTCGTCCGTGAGGCCGAGGGACCGCATGGCGCGCCGATAACCGTCGGCGCGCTGGGCGTTGGGCATCTCCGCGATGCGCGTCGGGTCGGTTTCGTGGTGCTCGATGTGGGCGATTCGGCGGTGCCCGAGTCCGGCGAGGTGACTGACGATCAAGGACGCCCCCGCCACGTCGTCGTCCGTCACGGTGTCGTACACCGGGGAACGCCCATGACGGCCGATGACAACGGTCGGTACGACGGACGCGACGTGTTGCAGACGGGCGCTGGATGACACGGGCGCAACCAGGACGATGCCGTCCATGCCACGGTCGATCATGGCCTCGGTGACGCGCGCCTCCTCCTTCTCCCCGTTGCAGCCCGGCCCCAAGAAGACCTGGTAGTCGGTGCCCTGAAGGCGGCTGGTGATCCCGTCGAGGATCTCGGGGAAGAAGGGATTGCGGATGTCGGGCAGCATGACGCCGATGGTGTACGTCTGACCGCGCAGGCCCCTCGCCGCCGCGTACGGCCGGTAGCCCAGCTCGTCGATCGCCCGGCGGACTCTGGTGCGCATCTCGGGGCTGGCGCCGTAGGCGTTGCGGAGCACTTTCGAGACGGCGGTCGTGGATACCTGGGCGTGACGGGCGACGTCGACGATGGTGACGCGGCGAGGTGGTGCTGGCGGCTCCATCCCGCTCCCTCCGGCGGCGTGGGAAACGTTTCCGCGAAGTGTACGGAGAAGAGTACGGACGAATCCTGTCCCGCCGTCAGGTGCGTCGGGCGCCCCGGCGGCCCGAGGAAGGCGCGGCAGCACAACCACGCGCAGAGCAAGGCACCTTGACGTCACGAAGGAGGCTCTCTAAGGTCTGGCCACCACCTTTGGAAAACGTTACCCACGGCCTTGGCGGGATCACCCATTCCCGTGCCAGGCCGTCGAACGGCTCGCCTCATCCAAGCGACCCAACCCTGACCAGGCAGCAATTGAAACGTTCCAATAGCGGGGTCGGTCACAAGGCTCGACTCCTGACCGCTTGCCGAAAACCGAAGGGACGACGGCGTGAGCGACGAAGCACACATGTCGGATGGCGCGAACTCCGATACCCAGCAAGGCGGCCATCCCGAGAAGCACGTGACCGGAGTCGGCCGGCGTACCGTGCTCGTGGCGGGGGCGGCCGCGCTGCCCGTAGTGGCGGGCGGCGTGGGTGGGGGATCCACCGCGCAGGCGGCATCGACGCGTCGTACCGGCCGTACCGCGGTGTACGGGCTGACCGTGGAGCACCGCACGGATCCGCTCGGCGTGGACTCTGCCCGGCCGCGCTTCGGATGGCGCATGCGGTCCACCGCCCGCGGGCGGAGCCAAGGCTCCTACCGCGTCATCGTGGCGAGTTCACCGGACAAGCTGGCCGGTGGTCGTGCGGACGTCTGGGACAGCGGTCGCGTCCGTTCCTCCGAGTCGGTGGCCGTCCGCCATGCGGGCAGGGGGCTGATGGCCTCGACTCGCTACCACTGGACCGTCACTGTCTGGGACGCCGAAGGCCGTCTGGTCGGCAGCGCACCTCCGACCTCGTTCGAGACCGGTCTCATGAGCACCGACGGCGTCGCCGGATGGGACGGTGCCCAGTGGATCGGGATGAAGGGGAAGGCTCCCCATTCCCCTGGAGCGCCGATGCTGCGGAGAGAGACGCTCCTCGGAGCGGGAGGTTCAGGAAAGGGCCGGGCCCGGGTCCGTGAAGCGCGGCTGTATGTCTCCGCCCTCGGGGTGTACGACGCCTACGTCAACGGGCAGCACGTCACCGTCGCGCAGGACGGCGGCACCACGATCGAGCTGCTGCCCCCGGGCTGGACGAACTACGACGTACGTGTCAACTACATGACCTACGACGTCACGGGCCTCGTGGCGGACGAGCCGGTCGTGACCCTGGCGGCCGTCCTGGGCAATGGCTGGTACAACGGCCGTATCTCCGACGGCAGTACCTATTACGCCAAGGACGGCAACGCCCTGGCGCTCAAGGCCAAGCTGCTGATCCGGTACGCCGACGGGACATCGCAGTCCCTCGTCACCGGGCCGGACGACGGCTGGAAGGCGACCGACACCGGCCCGTACCGGGCCGACGACATCTACGACGGCCAGACCTACGACGCCCGCAAGGAGCTGGACGGCTGGACGACGGGCGGATTCGACGACACCACCTGGTCGGATGTGGAACGCATTGCGTTCGAGGCCGAGTACCCCAAGGCACGGCTGCTGGCCTATCCGGCCGAGACGGCACGCCTGATGCCACGGTGGGACCGTCGTCCGCAGTCCATCACGGTCGCCACCGGAGTGGCCGGACAGGACAGCAGCTCCAACGGCGAAGGGCGCATCGTCGTCGACCCCGACCGGACGGTGGCCGACCCGCGCGAAGCGGCCTCCGCTTCCGTCACGATCGGCGTCGGTGACACCGCCGTCTTCGACCTGGGCCAGAACATGGTGGGAGTGGCCCGATACGGTCTGCGCGGCCCGGCCGGAGCGCGGGTCGAGTTCGCGTTCGCCGAGATGCTCAACGACAGCAGCGCCGGTGCCGACGGGCCCGAGGGCTCGGTCTACCGGGCCAACCTGCGCACGGCCAAAGCCACCAGCACGTACATTCTCAAGGGCGATCCACGCGGGGAGACCCACCAGGACTCCCTGACCTTCTACGGTTTCCGGTACGTGTCCGTCACCGCGACCGACACCGTCACGATCACCGGCCTGACCGGCAAGGTGGCCACCTCCGCGGTCCGCGACATCGGCACCGTCACCACGAACGACCCGCAGGTCAACCAGCTGATCAGCAACATCCGCTGGGGGCAGCGCGGCAACTACCTGTGGGTGCCCACCGACTGCCCGCAACGTGACGAACGCCTGGGCTGGACCGGCGACACACAGGTGTTCGCCGCCACCGGCCTGTACAACGCGGACGCCGCCCCCTTCCTCAGCCACTTCCAGGGCACCGTCGTCGATTCCCAGACCGTCTACGGCGTGGACGAGGCTCAGTTCACGGGGGTCGCCCCCGGGGGCCGGTTCAACTTCCCCGACGGGGGCAGTGGGTGGGCGGACTGTGGTGTGATCCTCCCGTGGACCGTGTGGCAGATGACCGGCGACCCGGCCGTCGTCGAGCGCAGCTGGCCTGCGATGACCCGCTACCTGGACTGGATCCAGGAGCGGACCGGCGACACCTACGCAGGTCAGGGGTCGCTCACCGGGGACTGGCTGGCGCCGCAGAAGACCAGTGCCCAGCTCATGAGCGACGTTTACTACGGCTATGTCGCGCGGTTGATGGCACGGATGGCTCGCGCCATCAACCGGCCGGCCGAGGCCGCGACGTACGAGAGGCTCTTCGGCCGCATCAAGCGGGCCTTCATCGCCACATACCTCAAGGCCGAGGGCGGTCGGCTCACGGTGAAGTCCAGCCTCGGCGAGGCCTCCCCGATCGAACCGGGCGCGGACCCCGAGCAGAAGACCGAGGACAACAGCCAGACGGCACTGCTGTGGGTCCTCAAGCTCGGCTTCTACGACACGGAGTCCCAGCGCCGCACCCTCGTCGGGCTGTTGGCCGACAACATCGGCAACGACGCCGCCTACAAGGCGGCGCACCCGGACAGCAGCCGGGTCACGTACGCCGAGAACACGCTGTCCGTCGGCTTCCTCGGCGTCAACGTCCTCGCCCCCGTCCTCACCGATGAGGGCCGTTCGGACCTGGCGTACAAGCTGCTGCACCAGGACGCGCTGCCGTCCTGGCTGTTCTCGGTGAAGAACGGCGCCACCACCGTCTGGGAGCGCTGGAACTCGTACTCCGAGGACGCCGGCTTCGGCCCGGTCAGCATGAACTCCTTCAACCACTACGCGTACGGAGCGATCATGGAGTGGATGTACGCGTACATGGCCGGCATCGCACGCGACCCCGACAGCCCCGGCTTCAAACACTTCCTCCTACGGCCTCACCTCGATCCCACCGGCAGGATCACGCATGTGTCGGGCTCGCACGAGTCACCGTACGGCGAGATCAGCAGCGAGTGGAGGACCGGCGACGGAGGCAGGGCTCTGGTGTATGACGCGGTCGTGCCGGCCAACAGCGAGGCGACACTGCGCCTGCCGGCCATCTCCGCCACGTCCGTCCGTGAAGCGCGGACCCCGCTGGCACACGTGGAGGGAGTACGGTTTCTCGGTCACGCGGACGGCGTGGCGTCGTACCGGCTGCCGTCCGGTCGGTACCGCCTGACGAGTACGCTGCGCTGACGTCCGGCTCCCGTGCACCACCAGCGGGGACCGGTGCGGTGTTTTGGGCGGTTTTGGGGTACTCCCCATGTAGAGAGGGGTTCCTTGTGAGACGAGGCAACCGCCATGGAACAAGTGGTCACCGTGGGCCTCGACGGTTCGTCCGAGAGCCTGGCCGCCGCTCGCTGGGCTGCCGGCGAGGCGGAGCGGCGTGAACTGGAGTTGCGTCTGACGCATGCGTGGATCCTGCTGTCACCGCCCACTCCCGACAGTCCCGCGGCGGACGAGCAGAACTACTGGGCGCAGCGGATCGTGCACGAAGCGCACACAGAACTGTCCGGCCTCCATCCGCGACTGACCATCACGGAGGATTTGGTCGCGGACGACGCCGAGACGGCCCTGCTCGACGCGGCCGCGCGGTCGCGGATGCTGGTGCTCGGTTCCCGGGGGCTGGACCGGGTGGCGAGCTTCTTCCTGGGCGACATCGGATTGCAGGTCGTCGGCCGGGCGGAGCGGGCCGTGGTGCTGGTGCGCGGGGACCGGGCGGCGGAGGAACGCCAGCGGCATGTGGTCGTGGGCCTGAGCCTGCACGGTCCCCAGGACAACCTCCTCGAGTTCGCCTACGTCACCGCCTTCACCCGTGGTGTCCCGCTGCACGCCGTCCACGGAAGAAAGCCCGGCCAGGCGTACCCCGCCGCCCGCGGCGCGGAGGCCGACGTGGCCCGGGACCTCGCGGAGCAGGCGCGACAGGAACTCGACGAGGTGCTGCGGCCGTGGCGCGAGAAGTTTCCCCGGGTGAGGGTCATCGACGAAATCCGGCTGGAGAGCCCCGCCCAGGCTGTGGTACGGGCCGCGGCCGACAGTGATCTGCTGACGGTGGGACGGCGAAAACACCCACCCACCCTCGGCCCCCGCCTTGGCCCCGTCGTGCAGGCGGCCGTGCACCACGCCGCCTGTCCGGTCGCCGTGGTTCCTCATGAATGACGGTGGGGCAACCGCCCGTCCGCGGCGCCGCGCTGCGCCGTGTCGGCGACGCGCGAGCTGAGACGCCGGGTGGAACCGACGAGAGGAGGAGAGGTCCTGTGCCTGAGACTCCGCACATCGTGAGCGATGTGATGACGCGAACGGTCGTCGCGGTCGGACGGGACGCGCCGTTCAAGGAAATCGTGCAGACCCTGGGCCAGTGGCGTGTGAGCGCCATGCCGGTGCTGGAGGGCGAAGGGCGGGTGGTCGGAGTCGTCTCCGAGGCGGACCTACTGCCCAAGGAGGAGCTCCGGGACAGCGATCCGGATCGTTTCGAGCAGATGCGGCGTCTGCCCGACCTCGCGAAGGCGAGGGCGGTGACGGCGGAGGAGCTGATGAGCACCCCGGCGGTGACCGTGCACACCGACGCCACCCTGGCCGAGGCGGCACGGATCATGGCCGTCAGGCGGGTCAAGCGGCTGCCCGTGGTCGACGCCGAAGGGAAGTTGCAGGGCATCGTCAGCCGGGGCGATCTGCTGAAGGTCTTCCTCCGGCCGGACGAGGACATCGCGGAGGAGGTCCGCCGCACGGTGGTGTCCTGTCTCTTCCCCGGGCACGGACATGCCGTCCACGTGCGGGTGAACGAGGGCGTGGTCACCCTCAGCGGAGAGCTGCACGACACCGCTCTGATTCCGGTGGCCGCGCGCCTTGCCCGGACCGTGGAGGGTGTCGTGGATGTCGAATGCCACTTCAGGGCCCCTGGACACGCTGGGGCGGAGAGTCCGTCCTGAAAGCGCGGCTTTCGCGACCGCGCGAGCGGGCTACGGCGCGATGGCCGGCGTGGGTGCGGCTGTTGGCCTGGCCCGCCAGCAGGACCCGCGGCGCCCCCTGGCCCTGGAGCTGGTAGGCGATGCGGGTTCCGTCCGGTGTCATGGCGTACGTCATCGGTACCGGCCCGGCCCTCAGACACCTGCTGCCACCGCGGCGCCCAGTCCCAGCAGGACGACGCCGGTGGTCACGCTGATTCCCCGCAGGACGGTCGGCTGCGATACCAGGGCGCGCCCTCGGCCGACGGCCCAGGTGAGCAACATGTACCAGGAGGCGCTGACGAGCGCCCACAGGGCTCCCAGGGCGACGGTTGACAGGAACACCGGGCCTTTCGAGGTCACGAACTGGGGCAGCACGGAGACGGCGAACACGCCCGCCTTGGGGTTGCCGAGGTTGGTGATCAGGCCGGTGAGGTATCCGCCCGCGAAGCCGGTGCTGCGCCCGCCCTCGTGGGGCGGGCGGGTGGAGACGGTGGTGGTGAGCGCGGTCCGTAGCGTCTTCACCCCGAGGATCATCAGCACGATGCCGCCTGCGATCCGGAGCACCGCGTACGCGGTGGGGCTGGCCAGCAGGACGGCGGACAGCCCGGCCGCGGCGGCTGTGGACCACAGCAGGAAGCCGCTGGCATTGCCCGCGAGCGTGCCTCGGAGCGTACGTTGGCCGCCTTCCAGAACCTGCCGGATCATCAGGGCTTGACTCGCGCCTGGCAGCATCGCCAGCAGCAGGGTGGTGGCGATGAAAACGGGCACATGCGTGGGCATGGGAAAAGAACCCCTTCCGGGGATTGCGGCCGACGGGTGTACCACCAGGCTTCCTGTCTCGCGCCCCTAAGAGAAGTTAAAAGAGAAGGGTGCAGCGTTAGGATGAGTGAATGCTGGTGGATCCCGGACAGCTGCGGCTTCTCGCGTTGATCGAGCGCCACGGCTCCCTGACGGCGGCGGCTCACGCACTCCAACTCACGCCCGCGGCGGTCACCCAGCAGGTGGCCAAGGCCGAGCGCGACTGGCAGGTGCCCCTGGTCATCCGTGGTCCTCGCGGAGCAACGCTCACCGCGGCCGGTGCGCTGCTCGCCTCCCACGGTCGAACTGTGGAGGAGGCATCGGACAGGGCCGAGGCGGAACTGGCCGCACTGCTCGGCCACCTGTCGCTCCGTCTGCGGATCGGGACGTTCCAGGCGGCCGCCCTGCACCTGCTGCCGCCGGCCCTGACGACTCTGCGACACCGCCATCCGGACGCCGACGTCTCCGTCATTGACGTGGTGTCCGGACGCGGAGCGGACGAGATCAGCGCGGGGCGCCTGGACGTGGTCATCGTCGCGTCCTGGGGCACGCCGCTCGCGCCGCCCCCACACGTACGGGCCCACTCGCTCCTGTTGGACCCGATGGTCGTGGTTCTCCCTGATGACCATCCACTGGCCACCGGGCAGCCCGCGGACACCGAACTTCACCTGGAACAACTGCGCGACGAATCGTGGGTTTCCATCCTGGCCGGCCATGCCGCCCGCGAACAGTTCCACGACGCTGCCCGCGAGGCCGGCTTCACTCCCACCGTGCGGTTCGAGACCGAGTCCTACGACGTCGCCCAGGCCCTCGTCGGTACAGGCATCGCAGTGGCCCTGGTCTCGCGCCTGGCCCTGACCCATGCGCCTGGCACCACCCATCGCGAACTGGCCCACCCCAGGCCCTATCGCCACCTCTACGCCGTGACCAAAACCGACGCCAGCCTCACACCACTCGCAGACATGCTCATCGACCTGCTACGTGACGTCGCCCGCGACATCACCGCGACCTGGGAAGCTCCCCTGCAAGAAAAACAACGCTCATCGAACTCACCGCACGGAGCCTGAAAAGCCCCTGGTTCTGGATCGACACGCCTGGTCCGGAGCGGCCGGCCCCGCCGTAGCCGGAGCCCCGGGGTTGTCGAAGCGCAGGGTGTTGACGCGGGCAAGGGCGACGGCTGAGCCGTGAATCGGTCACCCAATGTACCCCGTGGGGGTTTTCTTCCCGTGTTGCTGAACGGTCGCCAGGCCCTCCACGTACTAAGGACGCTAGTAGTCGGCACGTGGCTGCGCCACGCCAACAGGACGTTGATTCGAGAGGGTGGCAGCGAGTGGCAATGGGAAATACGGCATTGAGTTCGGCCATAGCGCTGATTGCGGCGCTTGTGGCCGCCGTCAGCCTGGTCCGGCTGGCCACCGCCGGCGGTGGGACACGGTTCGCGGCATCCGGTGATCTGCTGATGGGGCTGTGCATGGCCTTCATGGCCCTTCCCGCGACGGCGGCTTGGTATGGGGCGCACGGCATCTGGTGGGCCTCTCTGTTCGCCGTCCTCGGCCTGGGGGGCATGGTGATGGCTGTCCACCACACGAGGACAGGCGGCTGGAAGCAGGGCCGCCAGTGGACGCATCTCATCATCGGCAGTGCCGGCATGGTGATCATGACCCTCGCCATGACGAGTACTCCTTCCGGCCCCGTGCTCGCCCTGGGTGGCTCCATGGCAGGCATGCCCGGCATGGAGAACACGCACGGCATGGAGGCGATGCCTGGGATGGAGGGAATGGAAGGAATGGAAGGAATGGAAGGGATGAGCATGCCGGGCATGACGGGTGCCTCAGCCGACGCCGCCTCCTCGGCGGAATCCTCTTCCCTGTGGCGGGGCGTTGTCATGGCGCTCGCCGTGTACTTCCTGCTGTCCATCGCCGCATCCGTGTGGACGCGAGTCCACGGCACCGAACGGTCGACACACGTGGCGGGCCGCGAAGCCGACTGGCATCGCTCCTGGGCCCGCTGGTTGCTGGCCATGCCGGACGCGATCGTCGTCTTCCTCGCCTCGCTGACCCTCTCCGTCTGGGACAAGGCTCGGCTCGCTCGCAAGACCGGCTCTGCCGCAGACGCTGAAGGCCGGCACCGGCCCCAGCGCCGACGCCGCCGTATCGGCGCCTCGCCGGATGCGGCGCTTGCCGCTCACCTCGGCATGGGAGCGACCATGTCGGCCATGCTGCTGATGATGGCCGTATAACGGGGCGCGCCGGCTTGGTCATGGACGCATGAGGCGCCCTTGGGGTGCGTTGGCGGGGTTGCGGATACTGGGCGTATGCGTATCGACTTTGATCCTGAGACCGTGGGCCGTAATCCCTTCTACAAGCTGCTGACCTCGGTCGTCGTGCCCCGGCCCATCGCTTGGGTGTCCACCATCAACCCGGACAGTCTCACAGCGAACCTGGCGCCTGCGAAGTTCTGAGGAGCGGTATCGAGGACCTGGACGTTAGTCCAGGTCAGAGGCGTGAGGCGACAGTTCCCGGCGATGGCCACTCCATATGCGCATCGATCCCGCGGGTGCGCAGCAGGCGAGCAGGTGCGGGTATACGGGCGAAGACTTGGGGGCCGGCGGCCCCTCCCGGGCCGCGTCCTGCCCGTCCAGGAGTAACCTCCGCGGACGCGAGGCCGGCCTCGGCCACCCAGGACGGGGGCTGGCCGAACCCAGTAGCCGCCGCGGTGGCGGACGGTGGGCCGACCACCGCCGGACCCAGACGAGGTGGGCTGGGACGGTGTCGGTGGACTCCACCGTCTGCCGGGCTCACCACCATGCAACCGGAGCCAGGAAAAAGGGGTGCCGGAGCCCGGCGCTGACCCGGTGCGGTCAGAGGCTGAAGATCCGTCGTGCGTTGCCGGACAGAAACAGCTCGGTGGCCTCCTCGTCCAAGCCCAATTCACCGAGATGTTCCAGCGCCTTCACAGGGGTGATCATCGGGTAGTTCGTGCCGAACAACACCTTGCTACGGCCCCGCCCGCGCAGGTAGTCGACCAGCTCGTGCGGGTAGCGGCGAGCGGTGTAGGCGCTGGTGTCGATGTAGACGTTGGCGTGCTTGTCGGCCACCGCGATCATCTCCGTGGTCCACGGGTAGCCGATGTGTCCGCACACGATGGTCAGCTCGGGGAAGTCGAGAGCGATCTGGTCGATGTAGGGGATGGGGCGACCGGTCTCGGACGGGCGCAGCGGGCCGGTGTGCCCGACCTGGGTGCAGAAGGGGATGCCGAGGTCGACGCAGGCGGCGTACAACGGGTAGTACAGCCGGTCGGTAGGCGGGAGCTGCCACAGCCAGGGCACGATCCGAAGGGCCACGAAGCCGAGTTCCTGTACGGCACGGCGCAATTCCCCCACGGCCTGGACTGGCCGGGTGATATCCGCACCGGCCACTCCGCGCAGCCGTCCCTCGGACTGTGCGACGAACCCAGCCACTTCGTCATTGCTGATCAGGGGCCCTTGGGGTCCGTACCAGGACGCCGACAGCCCGAGCTCGACATTGGCCGCGGCCATCGCGGCCACCGTGGCCTTGACCGGCAACGGCTCCTCCAGCAGCCCCCGCCCCGTCCACCGGCGCAACGACTCGAACATCTCGTGGTTGGAGTGACGGAGCGTGGGGTGCTGCATCCACGCATCGATGACCGGCACAGGCTCCCTGCCTCTCTCCTGGCGCTGCCGGTTGGACTGCACCGGAAGCAGCTAAGCGATCGCTCACCGCGACCCTAGCCACTACGAGTCGTCGACGGACACCCTCGAGTACCACTGCCTCGGCCATCGGGGAGAGAGGCTCCAGGGGCGCCGAGTTCTGTGCCGCTTGCTCACCCGCAGTCCTTCTCCAGCTCTTCGAGGATGCGGTTGGAGATCTGGGCGAGCATGGCGAGCTCTGCCGGGCTGAGCGGGTCGATGAACAGGCGGCGGACTGAAAAACTCGGCCGCGCGGTGCGCACGATCTTCGCCTGCGGCCACCTTGCCGGCCCCGCCCTGCGCCGCGAGATCCACAGCGGCCACCGAAGCCCTGGCCGGACCCGGCGCCCTACCGAACACCGCTACGACGCCGGGTCCGGCCGAGCAGCGTGTCTTCCCGGGGTCACGACAAGGCGAGTTCTCCGGTTCGGTCGACGAAGCGTCCGGAGCCGGAGCCGGGCTTTTCGGTGGCGAGGCCGACGATCGCGTCCGTACCTTCGGTGACGGTCTGGGGGCCGCTGTGGCCGTTGAGGTCGGTCGCCGTGTAGCCGGGATCGGCGGCGTTGATGCGGATATCCGTCAGCGCTTTGGCGTATTGGGTGGTCAGCATCGTGAGCGCCGCCTTCGAGGCGCTGTAGAGCGGTGCGATGGCGGAAGACTCGACCCGCGACGGGTCGTGGGTGATGGCGAGTGAGCCCATCCCGCTGCTGACATTGACGATGACCGGGTCTGATGACCTGCGCAGCAGCGGCAGGAACGCGGTGGTCGTCCGGACCACACCGGCGAGGTTGACGTCGAAGACACCGAGGGCGTCGGTACCGGTCAGGGTGCTGGGATCACCGGCGGGGCCGTGGATGCCGGCGTTGTTGATCAGAACGTCGATCGAGCCCTCGTGCCCGGCGACATCCGCGGCCGCGGCGGTGACGGACGCGTCGTCGGTCACGTCGATGGGGACGAACCGCGCGCCGAGGGTGGCGGCTGCCTCCGCGCCCTGTTCAGGGTTGCGGGCTCCGACCAGCACGGTGTGACCGAGTTCGATGAGGCGGCGGGCGGTCTCGCGGCCAAGCCCCTTGTTGGCTCCGGTGATGAAGATGATCGTCATGCCGTCATCGTTCGTCAACCGTGGCACCCCTGCCAGGGACGCCTCAACGGTAGGAGCAGCAGTACCACCCTCGACACCACCCTCGATGACCGAGGTGCAGGAAGATGGGCATCATGACGACGACACCCGGGGCCGGGCTAGGGGCGATGATCCGTACGTGGCGGAATCGGCTGCCCCCGTCGGCCGCGGCGCTGCCGGTGGGCCGGGCACGCCGCGCGGTCGGGCTGCGCCGCGAGGAGCTCGCCGACCTCGCCGGTGTGTCGGTCGACTATGTCGTGCGCCTGGAGCAAGGGCGGGCCACGACGCCCTCGGCGCCGGTGGTGGCGTCGTTGGCGCGCGCCCTACAGCTGTCCACCGCCGAGCGGGATCATCTGTACCGGCTGGCCCACCTCGTCCCGCCGGCGGACGGCGCGATCTCCGACCACATCCCACCCGGCGTTCACCGGGTGCTCACCCGGCTCGGGGACGCCGCGGTCGCCGTGTTCGCGGCGGACTGGCAGCTGATCTGGTGGAACCGCAGTTGGGCCGGGCTGCTGGGCGATGCCTCACCGGTGCCACCGCAACTGCGCAATTTCGCCCGCGAGAGGTTCCCGGTGGGGGGTGCAGGTCCTGTTCGCCTCGGGCTATGGCCCGTGACCGAACTGGACAGGGACGCCACTGACGCCGCCGTCGTGTCCGACCTGCGCCGCGCCACCGGCCGCTTCCCTCACGACACGCGCCTGGCAGAGCTGATCCGCGTATTGCGCGCGGGCAACCGGCGGTTCGCCGAACTGTGGGCGATCGGTACGGTGGCCGCTCACCGTGAGGACCATAAAACGATCGAGCACCCCTCGGTGGGGCCGGTCACAGTGGACTGCGATGTGCTGACCGACGGTGACTCCGAACTCAAGATTGTGATCATGACTGCCGTGCCCGGCAGCGCGGACGAGACCAAGGTGCAGCTCGCCGCGATCGCTGGTTCACCGGACACCACGAACAGCCCGCACACACGCCGGTAGGCGGGGTCAGACGGTCACAGTTGCCCCTTGGAGACGTCCCCGGAGGGCAACGGCGTCATGGTCACAACGGCCGGTGCATCCTCCAGGAGACCTTCGATCGCGCGGTTGAGCCGTGCGACCGGTTCTCCGGAGGCATGGGCGTCGAGGTGTTCTCGCGAAGCCCACTTCTCAATGAGGACCAACGACCCGTCCGCTGCGTCGTGCAACGCGTAGAGCAGGCACCCCTCCTCTGCGTGGACGTCGGGCAGGGCGGCTCGAAGAGCGGCTCGCGCCGTGTCCCGGGAACCGGGCAGAGGGGTGAAGACGGCGGTGACGACGACTGCTTGTTCCATGAGGGCTCCGAGGTCTCGTTCATGGCTGACGGAGGGCTTCGACGAGTCACCCGTCGTCCGGATCAACTCGCGAAGTGCTGGCACGCTCCTCGAACTCGGCGGCGACGCGCACGTGACGGGGCGTTGGGGGAAGCTTCTGCCGCATCCGCGCATGGATCAACTCCACGGAGTGGAGAGCGAGCATGTCGATCGGCTGGCGGACGGCGGTCAGGGGAGGCTGGATCAGTTCCGTCCACGGATTGTCGTCGAAGACCACGACCGACAGATCATCGGGGATGGACACCCGGGCCTGGGAGAGCATGCGCAGCGTCACCCGGACCTGAGCGGTATTGGCGACGATGACCCCGGTGGGCGGGTCGGCGAGTGAGAGCATCTGTGCCATCGCGGTGGCGCCGCGGTCGCCCCGGAAGGGGGCCGGACACACCAATCTGTCGTCGCGCGCCAAGCCGTATTCCTGCAAGGCCTGTTCGTACCCTCGCACTCGGTCGAGCCCGGTGGTGGTGTCCAGTGGTCCGGAGATGATGCCGATGCGCCGGTGCCCGCGCGCGAGCAGGTGCCTGGTCGCGGTGGCGGCGGATTCGATGTTCTCGATGCTCACCACGTCCATGTGCTGGAACTGGCTGATGGACCGGTCGACGAAGACCACGGGGATGTCGAGCGACGCGAGCTTCTCCCACCGTTCGATGTTGTGGCCGGTCGGTGTTCCGATCATGCCGCCCACGGAACGGTCCAGGAGGGTTTCGAGTGCTTGCGCTTCCAGATGAGGGTCTTCCTGCGTGGTCATGAGCAAGATCTGAAGCTCGCGCGATCGCGCTTCGGCGACGACCCGGTCGGCAAGCCGGGCGAAGAACGGGTTGGTCAGGTCTGCGAGCAGGAGACCGATGGTGTCGCTTTGGCCGTGGCTCAGCTGTTGCGCTGCCCTGCGGGGGCGGTAGTTGAGAGCTTCGATCGCCTCGAGGACCTGGGCACGCTTCGCAGGCGCGACCGGGCCCGTGTCGTTGAGGACGCGCGACACCACGGAGACGGACACACCCGCCTGGGCAGCGACATCTCGAATGGTGGCCGCCTTCTTCATGGTTCTCCTCTCTGAACGGCGACGAACAGTAAAGCACCGGTGCCGCCCTGCGTGCCGGGCGTGTGCGTGCTGCCGGTCGGCCTGTCATGGGCGGGCAACCGAGACCTCCGAGACCTCTGAACGCGACCGTTGACCCTCCTGAAACACGCGTGGTACAAAACTGGAACCGGTACCACATGCTACCAGTCACAGGGAGACTCCGGTGAACTTGCATGACTTGCTGCTGGCCCGCGAGCGCGACGGCAACCTGATCCGGGTCGGTGTCATCGGCGCCGGTCGTTTCGGCACGATGTTCCTCGCCCAGGTACGCGCCACGCCCGGCATCCACGTGGCAGCCATAGCGGACATCAATCTCGACCGGGCGCATCAAGCGCTCAAGCTGGTCGACTGGCCCGAGGGAGCCGCCTCGGACGATCTCGGCGACGCGCTGGCGCACGGGCGGACAGCGGTCCTGTCCGACGCCGGCCCCCTGTTCACAGAGGGCATCGACGTGATCGTGGAGGCCACGGGGAACCCCATCGTCGGTGTGTCCCACGCGATCAGGGCCATCGACACCGGCCAGCACATCGTCATGGTGACCGTCGAGGCGGACGCGCTGGTCGGGCCGGCGCTTGCCCGGCGAGCAGCGGCGCGGGGAGTTGTTTACTCGCTCGCCTACGGGGACCAGCCCGCGCTGGTCATGGAGCTTGTCGACTGGGCGAGGACGTCCGGCTTCCAGGTGGTGTGTGCCGGAAAGGGCGCCAAATACCTGGAGCACTACCACGAGATGAACCCCGACAACGTATGGGAGAACTGGGAGTTTTCCAAGGAACTCACCGACTCCGGTCAGCTCAATCCCTACATGCACACCTCGTTCCGTGACGGCACGAAAGCGGCCATCGAAATGGCTGCCGTCTCGAATGCCGCCGGCCTGATCCCGTCCGACGACGGTCTCACTTTCACGCCGGGTGATGTCGAGGAAATCGCAACCATTTGCCGGCCGAAGGGGGTGGGCGGCGTTCTGGCGCATGAGGGTTCGGTGGACGTCATGTCGAGCGTCACCCGCGATGGCGCCTGGATACCCCACAACACCCAGGAGGGTGTCTTCGTCGTCGTCAAGGCCACCAATGACTACGTCTCCGGCTGCTTCGGGGAATACCCCTGGCATCCGGACCCGACAAAGCAGTATGCCGCGCTGTACCGGCCCTACCATTACGTGGGCCTGGAGCTCGGCATCACCATAGCGAACGCCGCTCTCCGTGGCGTTGCCACCGGTGCACCCAAGGGTTTTTTCGGTGATGTGGTGGCGACAGCGAAGGAAGATCTTGCCGCGGGCGAAGTGCTTGACGGTGAAGGCGGCTATACCGTTTGGGGGAAGCTGATATCCGCCCGGGCGTCGGTCGCGCGAAGGGCGCTTCCCGTCGCATTGGCACACCACATCGAACTGCGACGGGACATCGCGAAGGGCTCGATCCTCACCTGGGACGACGTGGACCTCGACGGGGCGTTCCGCCAGGTGCTCGAACTCAGAACGGAAACGGAAGAGCTTCTGGTTCAGGAGATTCCGGGGGGACCTCGATTCGATTCGCTCCACATCGGAAAGGCAGACAGATGACGGTACAACGACGGAGGTGGGCGGCGGCGTTCGCCGTTCCGGCTGCCATAGTGCTGGTCTCCTGCTCCGCGACACCGGACGGTGGTGACTCCTCGTCCTCGTCCATCACGAAACTGGTTGACGCCACGGCGAAGAAGCCGGTGCGGGATGTGAAGTCCAGTCTCGGGGCGCCCAAGGTGAAAAAGGGGACGAAGCTCTGCTACGTGACCAGGACCCTGTCGAACGAGTTCTGGAGTTACGAGCGAAACGGTTTCGAGAAGGAAGCCAAGGAAATGGGGCTCGAGTACAAGACCTATGCCGTGAACGACGAATCGTCCATCACCGAGCAATTGGACAAAGCGCAGACAGCGATGAAACAGGAATGTGACGCGCTGCTTGCCTCGCCGATATCCGCCACCGGTCTGGACAGCGTCTACAAGGCCGCCCTCTCGTCGGGCAAGCCGGCGATCGTGCTCAACGACGCGAAGGGAACCGTGCCGGGTGTCGTCTACGTCGGCCCGGACGCCAAGGTCATCGGTCAGACCGCGGCCGACTACATCGCAAAAAAACTGCCGGACGGAGGCGCGGTGGCGATGATCGAGGGTGATCCCGGATCCTCCAACGCACTCAACCGCGGTGCCGGTTTCAAAAAGGGGCTGAAAGCCCACCCCAACCTGCGGCTGGTCGCTTCCCAGACCGCCAAATGGGACCAGAGAGCCGCACAGGACATCGCCACCGCGATGTTGACCGCGCATCCGAGCATCAAGGCCTTCTACGCCCAGAACGACGTGATGGCCCTGGGCGCGGCGGCCGCCATCAAGGAGAAGGGTCTTACGGGAAAGGTTCTCCTCCTGGGCACCGACGGCATCCCCCAGGGGAAGAAGGAGATCGCCGCCGGCAACATGACCGCCACGGTCAGCGAGCGGCCGGCGACCGAGGGAGCGACAGGCGTGGACACAGCGCTGTGGCTGCTGGCCGGGAGAAAGGTGCCGGGCTGGGTCGATGTCCCCGCTTTCATCATCGACAAGCAGAACGTCGACACGTACGCCTCCGGCATGCCGTAGGTCACATGAGCAAGGAACGACCAGGAGGTTCGACGACGATGGCAACCCATCTCCTCGAAGTCCACGATGTCGCCAAGTCCTTTCCGGGCGTCCGTGCCCTTGACCGTGTGACCTTCCACCTCAGCCGGGGAGAGGTCTGCTCGATCGCCGGGGAGAACGGCGCCGGCAAGAGCACACTTCTGGCTGTCCTCGGGGGAGCACTGACACCCGACAGCGGGTCCGTGGTCCTCGACGGCGTCGCGCGCCACGAGTACAGCCCGGGTGCCGCACTGGCCGACGGCGTGGTGATCGCCCACCAGGAGCCCGCGGTGGTGCCCCAGCTCACGGTCGCGCAGAACTTGATGCTCGGCCGTCCACGGGCACAGCGGACCCACATGACCGACATCGTCGGCCGGGCGCTCGACGACGTCCGCCTGATGGGCTTCCCCATGAGCCCGAAGAAACGGTTGTCCACGCTGAGCCCGGCGCAGCGGCACGCCCTGACGATCGCCCGTGCCTTCGCGTTCGACCCCAAGGTCGTCGCACTGGACGAGCCGACCACCAGCATGCTCGAGCACAACGTCGAACACGTGCTGACCCGGATCCGGGCCCTCGCGCGGGAACGGGGAGTGGGCATCCTCTACGTGTCGCACAAACTGCCCGAGGTCATGGCCGTCTCCGACTCGGTCCTGGTGCTGCGGGATGGCAAGGTGGCCTTCCGGAGCCCCATAACGGAGACGGACCAGGACGAGATCGTGCGGCGTATGGTCGGCCGCCAACTCCTCCAGTTCACCCGCAAGCACCCTGTCCCGGCGGACAGTCCGGTGATCTTCTCCGCAACCGACGTGACCCATCCGCACGGCGTCGGCCCGCTCTCCATGGACGTCAGGCGGGGCGAGGTACTGGGCATCGCGGGCCTCGTGGGCTCGGGACGAACCGAGTTCCTGCGGGCCGTCATCCGTGCGGATGCCGGCTGCTCCGGGACCGTTGCCCTCCAGGGCCGTCGCACGCACATCTCCAGCCCGCGGGACAGCCGGCGCGCGGGAATCGCGTTCATCCCGGAGGACCGCAAGGGGCAGGGGCTCGTGCTCGGGCTCCCCGCCTTCACCAACGTGGCCATGACGGCCACGCGAGAGCTGGGCGGCGGGGCCGGCCCCTTCACCAGCCGGAAGAAGCAACTGTCCGTCGCTCGTGACGCCGCTCGTGCGCTGGCTCTACGGCCGGACAATGTCCAGCTGAAGGCACGCCAGTTCTCGGGTGGCAACCAGCAGAAGCTCGTCATCGCCAAATGGATGTGGCGGGACTCGGCGGTGTATCTGTTCGACGAGCCCACCAAGGGCGTCGATGTCGGCGGGCGCTACGAGATCTACAAGTTCATCGACGAGCTGGCCGGTGCGGGCAAGGCGGTCGTGGTCGTTTCCTCGGACCTTCCGGAGCTCATCACCCTGTGCGACCGCGTCCTGGTGATGCGTGCCGGCCGGTTCAACTCCGTGCATACGGGAGCCGAGATCACAGAACACAGGCTCGTGGCGAGCGCCATGGGCCAAACGGAGGCGTTCCATGACTGAGCCGAACCACACGTCCACGTGGGGACGCGTCAAACTTCCGGCCGTCAGCGCGCAAGCGCTCGGGATCTACGCCGCCGCGGTGGCGATCTTCGTCCTCCTCGGCGCGCTGAACTCCGATTTCCTGGCCTTGAGCAACCTGCGCGACGTCGCGGTCTCCGCGTGCATCAACGCGATCATCGGCCTGGGCGTCACGTTCGTCATCATCACCGGAGGCATCGATCTCTCCGTTGGCTCCATCGCCAGCTTCGTCGGCATCGTCAGCGCCTACCTGATGGTCAACCACGGCGTCACGCCGCTCCTGGGACTCCTCATCGGCCTCGTGGTGGGCGGGGCCTGCGGACTGGTCAACGGCGTACTGGTCACAGCTCTGAAGCTCCCACCGTTCATCGCGACGCTGGGCACCATGAGTGTGTTCCAGGGGTGCGCCTACGTCGTGACGAACGGCAACCCCGTCTACAACGTCCCCTCGTCCTTCGTCTATCTGCTGAACAGCTACGTCGGCGGCGTCCCCATCGCGGTTGTCCTGGTGCTGATCCTGGGCATCGTGGCATGGCTCCTGCTGCGGCGGACGCTCTTCGGCGAGAACGTGATCGCCGTTGGCGGCAGCCAGGAAACCGCATGGCTGTCGGGCATCCATGTCAACCGGATCAAGCTCGGCGTCTACGGCCTGTCCGGCGCGCTGGCAGGCGTGGCCGGACTCGTTCTGGTCGCGCGCATCAACGCCGCACAACCCGAGGGCGGCAGCCCCTACCTGCTGACCGCGATCGCCGCGGCAGTGATCGGCGGGGCGAACCTGATGGGCGGCGAAGGCCGCATCGCGGGCACCCTCGTCGGCGCCCTGATCCTCGGTGCCCTCACCAACGGCCTGGTGCTGCTGAACGTGCCGAGCTTCTACGAACAGATCGTCACCGGTGCCGTGGTCCTCGTCGCCGTCGCCCTCGACCAGGGCGCCAAGGGATGGCCCGTGCTGCGCGGAAGGCGAACGGAACCTCCGGTCGACGCGAAGCCACAGAAGACGGCGGGCGAGACCGTGGGAGCGGACGCCCCATGACCTTCGAGCGCATCCTCGTGACGGGCGGATCCGGTCTCATCGGTCGCTCCACGGTGCGGGAACTGGTGGATTCGGGCGCGAGCGTCACCGTACTGGACCGGGACCGCGGGGACGGAGCCTTCGACGCCCGGGTGCACGTCATCGAGGGGGACGTGACCGACCCCGGGACGATTCGCCGAGCGGTGAGGGATCAGGACGCGGTGGTGCACCTCGCCGGAATTCCCGGCCCCCGCATCGCCGACGACGTGACGACGTATGCCGTCAACACCGTGGGCACGTACGCCGTGCTCTCCATCGCCGCGGAGTGCGGCGTCGACAAGGCGGTCTACGCGTCGAGCATCAACGCGACCGGACTTCCCCTCAACGACCGGCCGTTGCTTCCCGAGCGGTACCCCTTCAGCGAGTCGACGATCGAGGACTTCACCGACGCCTATTCGCTGTCCAAGAAGGCCAACGAGCACGCCGCCGCGCAGATCGGCAGCCGCACAGCCATGAACATCACCGGAATCCGCTTCCCACTCGTACGCGACATCACTCTCGACGGGGGGCGGCGGTTCGCCGAACACCTGGACCTGCTGATGAGAGACGATCCCCGGCGGGCCGCGTGCGAAGGCTGGACCTATCTGGACGTGGCCGACGCCGCCCGCGCGGTGGCCGCGGCGCTGGCGCGCGACACACCGGCAGCGCCGGGCATCCTCGTGACCGCCCCTCGTACCTATCTGCGTGACGACACCGAGCGCGCGCTCGCCCGTTACGCCCCCGGCGTGGAGAGAAGCCTTGTTCCCGGCCGGAACGTGCCGGTGGACCTGCGCCGCTGTCGCGACCTGCTCCGTTTCGAAGCGAGCACGTTGCTCGATGACGTGGCTCCCGAAGCCCTCATCACGATCGATGACTACGAGGACCTTCAGCAATGGTGATGACATCGCACGGACCCCGCCGCTCGGTGTCTCTTCTCGGCCTGGGACCCATGGGGGCGCCGATGGCGGCGAATCTCGTCCGCCGGCTGGAAACGCTCACCGTCTGGAACCGCACGCCGGCACGCGCCGCACAGGCGGTGGAACTGGGAGCCCGACAAGCCGCATCGCCCGCCGAAGCAGCCCGGGACGTGGTGCTCACCGTGCTGCCCGACCTCCCACAGGTCGAGGCGTTGCTCCCCGGTGCTGACGGCCTCCTGGAAGGATGGCGCGGCAACGGCGTCGGGGAACCGATCCTGGTCGTCCACGGAACCGTCTCGCCCGTCGCCGTGCGGACACTCGCCGAGGACCTGTGGAGAGAACACCGGATCCGGCTCGTCGACGCCCCCATGAGCGGGGGCGTCCCCGGGGCGGAACGCGGAACCCTGAGCCTGATGGTGGGAGGCCACCAGCAGACCGTCGAGTCGCTCGCGCCGGTATTCGCCGCTGTCGCAGAGACGGTGGTGTACATGGGGGCCGGCGGCTCGGGCCAGTTGGCCAAGGCGTGCAACCAAGTCGTGGTGGCGGGAACCATCGCGGCTCTGTGCGAGGCGCTCTGCCTGGCCGAGCACTACGGTCTGCCGCGAGCCGATCTGTTGGCCGCCCTCACCGGTGGCCTGGCCGCGTCCGAGGTGCTGAAGCAGAAGAGCGGCTCCTGGCTGCGCGGGGACTTCACCGGCGGCGGCAGCGCACGTAATCAGCTCAAGGACCTCATGTTCGCGCGCGAGGCCGAGGAGAGTGCCGGCGCGCCGTCCGAGGTGACCGAGTTGCTGCTCCGCCAGTTCAGCAGGATGGTGGCCGGGGGCGATGGCGACCTCGACCACTCGGGCCTCATACGAACCATCGCGAGCGCCCGGGCCGGGGAACCGTCATGAGCGGTGGCCCGCACCGGGAAGCGGAACAGCGACTGCCGGACTTCCCGGTCGTCGACGCCCACCACCACCTGTGCAACCTCTCCCAGCACTCCTACCCGTGGCTGGAACGACCAGTCGAGCAGGGCTTTCCTTACCATGGCGACGACAGGCCGATACGCCGGGACTACCTCGTGGCGGACTACCTGGACGACGTCGGTGGCATCGACCTGATCGGGTCAGTGCACATCGAGAACGGCGCGGCGGACCCCCGCCGCGAGACCGCGTGGCTTGCCGATGTGATGCGGGCCGCGCCGATCCCCTCCGCACTGGTGGCCAAGGTCGACCTGCTCGCCGACTCCGCCGCGGAAGACCTGGAGTGGCAGGCTGCCCAGCCGGGGGTGCGGGGGATCCGGCAGATCCTCAGCTGGCACCCCGACCCCGTGTACACCCACACGTCCCGCCCCGACATCATCGAAGACCCCTCGTGGCTGACCAACTTCAGCCGCCTGGCCGCACTCGGCCTCTCCTTCGACCTCCAGATCTACCCGCACCAGATGGAGCAGGCAGTCGTCCTCGCCCGCACCTTTCCGGATGTACGCATCATCCTCGATCACGCCGGGATGCCGATCAGCCGGACCGAACCGGGCCTTGACCACTGGCGGGAGCAGATGCGCCGCCTCGCACGGTGCGAGAACGTCGTCTGCAAGATCTCCGGCATCGGAACACAGGACCACGACTGGACCGTCGATTCCATCCGGCCCATCGTCCTGGGGGCGGTCGAGGCCTTCGGCCCCGACCGCACCATGTTCGCCAGCAACTTTCCGGTGGACCGCCTGTACTCGAGCTTCACCCGGCTCTACGCCGCCTTCAGCGAACTGACAGCGGCCTTCAGCGCCGAGGAGAGGGACCAGCTCTTCGCCAGTACGGCGACGGAGGTATACCGGCTGGGCCCTGTTACGGGGTTACCGCTTTGCCGCCGAAGGACACGACGAGGCGGCCATCCGCGGCGTAGGACCATGTGAGAGTGCCGGTGTACGAGGAGCACCGGGACCCGTTCGAGCCGGACCAGAACTGGTTCGAGCTGTCGGTGTCACCCACGGTCTTGTCCTTCGACCCGCTGCCGCTGCGGCACGAGGTGTTGTTACGGAACACCGAAGTCCCCGCATCCCAGGAGTAGTTGCGCTGGGTGTTGTCGACGCTGACGTTGCCGGACACCGACATCGTGCCGGGGTTGCTGTTGTACGTGAAGCCGTGCTTGCCGTTGCGGTATGCGATGCTGCGCCGGACGACGTGGTTGACCGCGATGTCGTCGCCGCCGAGCTTGTAGCCGTTGCGGTCACCGTTGGAGTTCACGGTGCCGTCGCTGAGGGTGCCGTTGCCGTAGGAGAGGGAGTCCTCGATGGTCACCGGGCCGATGGGTCCCGTATCGGTCTTGGTGTAGAGGTCCCAGCCGTCGTCGATGTTGTGGTGGGACACGGCGTAGCGGAAGACGTTTCCGCTGCCGACGGTGAGCTTCGCGGCGAAGCCGTCGGCGTCCTCGCCGTCGGAGTCGGCGTTGTCGTGCGACTCCGCGCTCAGGACGAGGTTGTTCGACGGCCACTGGTCCTTGGGGGTGCTGGAGGCGATCCGTGAGAGTTGCAGCCCCGTGTCACGGTTGAAGCGCGTCACTGTGTGTTCAACGATGTTGTTGCTGCCGCCGACGAAGATTCCGTTGTCCCCCGCATGTTCGACGACGATGCCATTGACGTGCCAGAACGCCCCGTTGACGGCAAGCCCGCGGTTCGCCGGGTCCTCGCTCATCGCCGAGAAGTCCAGCACCGGGGTCTCGCCCGGGTAGGCGGACAACGTGGTGCGGGCACTCGATGTGCCGTTGTTGCCCGGAGCGATGGTGACCGTCCGCGAGAAGCGGTAGGTCCCGCCACGCACGTAGATCGTCCCTCCGGGGGTGATGCGGGTGATCGCCGAAGCGAGCGTCGTCGGGTCCGACTGTGTCCCGGTCGCGCTCTCGCTGCCGTTCGGCGCCACGTACAGCGGGGAGCTCGACACTGTCGCGGTGGCGACGGGCGGTGCCCCGAACGCGCCGACCACCAAGGCTGCGAATGCCAGTAATGACAGGGGGGATCTCGGTCTCATGGGGGTCCTCGTCCTTCTCCGTGGTCGCCTGCGTGACAGGGATGCGAGTGCCGCTCTCAGCACGAGAGATGGAAAGCGCTTGCTACGCTAAGAGGACGCCATGGACGCGTCAATAGCCCCCTTTCCTGGCCGCGCTCGTCGAAGAACGTCCCTCGACTGGTACACCCTCATCTGCGGCACGGACCCCGAGCAGATCAGGATTCTCGGCGCACGGGCCACATCCTGATGGGGCGGCCACGTCACCCGCGCCGTGCCTCGGGAAAGCCGACCGTTGTCGCATCCGAGCCGTCCGGCGCCGAGGCGACGACCATCGCGTCCTCCCCGGCCGCCGCAAGTCGGCCCGGCCGGATGTCGAACGCACAAGCTTCCCCCGCGACCAGCGTGCCGCACCGGACCGGCTCGCCGCCTCCCCGGGACGGACGTGCCGTCAGGAACCCGTCGCGGAACGGCACGAATACCCCGACCAGCCGCCCGCCCTCCAGCCGGGGGAGCCGTGACCAGAAGCCCCAGGAGGTCGCCGCCTCGACCGGGCCTGCGCCGGCGCCCACACCGATCTCCATGCTCAGCCGCGTCGACTGCCCGGGAGCAAGCTCCCGAAGGGGGCCCAACGCCTCGCACTCCACGACCCGGTCCAGAGGATGCAAGCCCCCCAGGTGCTCCAGGGGCGCGTGCAGCGGATGCTCCAGCCACACTTCGGCCCGCGAGTCAGCATCGGGGTAACGGGCGGCAGGGGAGACCTCGAACCGCTGGGTCAGCGTGCCCTGCGGAGCGACGTGGGCCAGCCACCCGGCAGCGTCAGGGAAGCCGACCTTGCCGACCACGTCCTGGTGTGGGACGTGCAGCACGCCAGGGCCGGTGCGGTACACCTGCGGGCGGCCTGTGCCCGCGATCAGGCCGACTGTCTCCGGACGTCCGGAACCGGCGGTTCCCACGTAGACGCCCCCCGTGGGGTAGGAGCCCGGGGCCGTGCCGGCCAGCTGGGTCACATTCCACACCGCCCACCGGCGGGGCCGGTCCGACTCGTTGGTCAGGGTGTTCTCCAGCGTGAAGGCCGTCCGCCCCGCGGTGACCGTGACGCTGCGCTCGATGCGCAGACCCGTCCGTGGCTCGACGCCACTGGTCATGACCGCCTGGGCGGTTCGCCCCTGGACCGTGAGCCGCAGCCCGTACGGCCCCGAGTCCAGGACCGGGTCCGGCGGGCCCGCCCACTGCCCGGGACCGTCCCAGCCCTGTGGTGCGGGCCAGGTCTTGTCGCCGCCCCAGTTCAGCCAGGCCGACATCGGACCGTCCTGCGGGACCGGCCGGACGCCGGGGCGCGGGCGCAGGCGGCCGTCCAGCAACCGCGCGTTGCGGTACAGGAATTCCCGGCCGTGCAGCGTCAACGACAGGAGCCGGCCGCCGAGCGCGGGCACGGCGGTGAGCTGTACCGCCCCCGCGTCGAGGCGGACCAGTTCGTAGGGGCCGACCGGGGTGCGGACCACCTCTACCCCGTCTCCGCGCAGCGCCTGGTCGTTCGTCCGCTCAGTCATCGAGATCCGGCACCAGGACGACCTTGCCGCGGCCGGCCCCGGCCGCGAGCCGGAACGCCGTGTCCGCATCGGAGAGGGCGAACCGGTCGCTGACCACGCTCTCCGGTCGCATCCCCCAACGCACCAGGCTGCGGGCCAGCTCCGACATGGCGGGCAGGGAGGTCACCCAGGACGCGTAGATCGTCACCTGCTTGTGCAGCAACGGATCCGACACCTCCGTCTCCAGCGTGCCGCCTTCTCCTACCAGCGACAGCCGGCCCCACTCGGCGATGTGCTCGATGGCTGTGGAACGCCCCCGGCGGCTCCCCGAGCAGTCGATCGCGGTACTCGTGCCCCGGCCGCCCGTCAGCTCCGCGACGACCGGACCGGTCTCCTCGGGCGGCACGGTGGCGTCGAACACTCCGAGCCCGTCGGCCCACGCACGTCGTTCCTCGGACAGTTCCACCCCGATGACGCGCCGGGCGCCGCGGCCGCGGCCGATCATGCCGGCGGCCAGCCCGACCGGCCCCAGGCCCACGACCAGCAGGTCGTCGTCGCCGCTGACGTCTATCCGGCGGATCCCCTCGTAGGCGGTGCCGAAGCCGCAGGCGATCAGCGCGCCGTCGACGAAGCTCAGCTCATCGGGCAGCGGGATCAGCGTCGACTCGTCGGCGACGAGGTAGTCGGCGGCGGCGCCGTCGCGCTGCCAGCCGTAGGCGGCCCGCTCCGGGGAGGCGCAGTTGATGAAGTAGCCGCGGCGGCAGGCGTCGCACCGGCCGCAGCCGGCGATGTGGTACACCACCACCCGGTCGCCGACACCGAACGCGCGCACTCCGGGTCCGGCGGCCACCACGGTGCCCGACGGTTCATGACTGGCGATCACACCGCGGTAGGCGGGACCTTCGATACCTCGGTGCGTCTTGTGCTCCCGGTAGATGTAGCCGATGTCGCTGCCGCAGATACCGGCCGCGCCGACCCGTAGCAGGACCTGACCGGGGCCGGGCTCCGGCACCGCGACGGAGCGCACCGAGGCGGTGCTGTCCCCGGGGAGGTAGACGCCGCGCATCGTGGCGGGCAGAGAGGAGGAGGCGGTGGTACTCATGACGGTCCCTGGAGGTGTGTCGGGGAAGTACGGGAGAACGGAGGGGGGTTCACGACACCCGCGTGGCGTTCCCTCGCCTGCCGATGATCACGTTGGCGAGGACGGCGGCGACGATGATCACGCCGCGTACGACGTTCTGGAGAAAGGGGTTGACACCCAGCAGCACCAGGCCGTTGGCGATCACGCTGATGAAGATGACGCCGAGCATCGTCCCGATCAGGCTCCCGCGCCCGCCGGCCAGGGCCGTGCCGCCGATGACCACTGCGGCGATCACGTCGAACTCCAGCCCGGCGGCGGCGCCGCCGTTGCCCGACCCCAGCCGGGCGGCCAGAAGGATGCCGGTCAGCGCGGCCAGCACGCCGGTCGTGGCGAACAGCATGACCCGGATGCGCCGGATCGGGATGCCGGCCAGCTGAGCCGCCGCGGCGTTGCCGCCGGTGGCGTAAACGGAACGACCGTAGGCGGTGCGGCGGGCTATGTACCAGAAGACGAAGAAGAGCACGATGAAGACGACTGCCGGAGTGGGCACTCCCAGGAACTTGCCACCGAGGCTGTCGACGAAGGAGGAGGCGGGCAGCGGGACGGGCAGCGCGTCCGTCGCATACAGGGCGAGGCCGCCGAGCGCGCTCCACAACCCGAGCGTGGCGATGAAGGAGGGGAC
Organism: Streptomyces botrytidirepellens; assembly: GCF_003721215.1. NCBI lineage: Bacteria > Bacillati > Actinomycetota > Actinomycetes > Kitasatosporales > Streptomycetaceae > Streptomyces > Streptomyces botrytidirepellens. The sequence goes on along the minus strand of NZ_RIBZ01000167.1, from coordinate 8,426 downwards.
CGCGAACCGGGCCCGCAGCCACCCGGCGAACGCCCCCCACACGATGCCCGCCACCAGGGTGAGCACCAGGGCTCCGGCGATACCCAGATCCCAGTCCGACGCTCCCTTGGCAAAGATGACCGAGGCGAAGGCCACCGCCGGGCCGATGCTGATGTCGATCTCTCCGGCGATGATCACCAGGGTCACTCCGAGCGCGGGAATGCCCACGCTCGCGGCATCGCGGAGAATACCCAGCTGGTTTTCGGTGTCGAGGAACCCTCCGGCGCCGGCGCTCAACGCGATGTACAGCACGACGATGGCGGCGAGCAGCCCCAGCTCGTTGAGATGGAGCAGGTGCCGGGAGGTCGCGGCGCTTTTGGCGGAGGACCCACCGGGCTTGTGAGTCAGGATCGTCGAAGAAGACATGGGTGCCTCACACTTCCACCGCCATGGTGGCGGCCATGATGTTGTCCAGGGTGATGTCGGGGGCGGTGAACTCGCGGTGTATCCGGCCCTGCTGAAGCGTCACGACCCGGTCGCACACCAGGGGCAGCTCCTCCAGCTCGCCGGAGACGAAGACCACGGCTGCCCCGTTGCCGGCCAGTTCGCGGACCAACCGATAGATCTGCTGCTTCGCCTCGACGTCGACGCCGCGGGTCGGCTCGTCGAGCAGGAGGATGCGGCTGCGGGCATGCAGCCACCGTCCGATGACGGCTTTCTGCTGGTTTCCGCCGCTGAGGTTGACGATCGGTGTGGAGAGCCGGGGTGTCTTCACCGACAGCCGCTCCACCAGGTCATATCCGGCGCGCTCGGCCAGGGCGGGTGAGATGCTGCCGCGCCGGCTGACGCCGCCGAACCACGACATCGTCATGTTCTCGCCCACGCCCAGCATCGGGACGATACCCGCGCCCTTGCGGTCCTCCGGGGTCATGCCCAGGCCGAGTTTCTTCATCGCCGCTGCCGTGGGCCGGGCGACTCGGACCCCGTCCACCTCGATCACCCGCTCCGCCCGGGGCTCGAATCCGGCGATGGCGCGCAGCAGCTCGCTGCGCCCGGAGCCGAGGAGGCCGCCGATGCCGAGCACTTCGCCGGCGTAGAGGTCGACGTCGACCCCGTGCAGCTTCGGCGGCAGTGTCAGCCCGCGCACGGACAGCAGCGGGGTGCGGGTCCGTTCCACCGTCCGGGGTTCCAGCGCCGCGGCCTCCTGGACGGTGGTGCCCAGCATCAGGGCGACGATCTGTGCGGTCGTCGCGTCGTGCACGTCGACGGTGTCGATGACCTGTCCGTCGCGCACAACGGTGACACTCCCGGCGACCTGGCGGATCTCGTCCAGCCGGTGGCTGACGTAGATGACTGCTACACCCGAGTCGGCGATCCTGCGCACGGCCGACAGCACCGTGTGCGCCTCCTCGGCCGCCAGCGCACTGGTGGGTTCGTCCAGGATGAGCAGCCGGGGGCGGCGGCGCACCGCCCGGGCGATCTCGAGCAGTTGTTGCTCCGCCAGCGGCAGCGTGCCCACCAGCGCGTCGGGATCGACGGGGACCTCCAACTCGCCGAGCACCTCGGCAGCCTCGCGTCGCATGCGCGGATAGTCGATCCCGGCAGCGCCGCGCCTGGGCCATGCGTTGAGGAAGAGGTTCTCGGCCACGGTCATCTCGGGCACCAGGCTGAGTTCCTGGTACACCGTGGCCACGCCGAGTTCGGCTGCGCGGCGTACTCCGCCGTCGCCCAGTGGCTCTCCGCCGATGACCACCTCACCCGCGTCGGGCGTCTCGACGCCGGACAGCAGGCGGATGAGCGTGGACTTGCCCGCGCCGTTACGGCCGAGCAGGGCCCGGACCTCGCCCCTGTGGATGGTGAAGTCGACGGAGTCGAGGGCGCGGACGCCGGGGTATTGCTTGCACAACCCGGTCGCCGTCGCCACCGGGGGGCCGGCCGGGCGGCCCGGCGCGGGGTCAGCTGATGTCATGGAGTCTCCACGGGTGCGGTGGGGAAGGCGGATTCGGCCCTGGTCCCGGCGCGCTGCCGACCACGGCCTCCGTGCCGGTTACGGCAGGCCGTCGGGGTGCGTGGCGAGCCACTTCCGTGCCTGGTGGGGGGTGGAGTACAGCTCGACCGGCGCCGCGACGATCTGGGAGCCGAGTTTGTCGCCGCTGATCACCTGTGCCGTCGTGCGGGCGGCCAGCTTGCCCACGACCCGCCCGGAGATGTCGACGTCGGCCTTCAGGATCCGGTTGTCGATCAGTTCGCGGGCCAGATCGGTGGTCATGTCGCTGCCGAAGACCACGGTCTTTCCGATGAGGCCGTGCTGGCGGACGGCTTTGACGGCCCCCATCGTCGCGCCGCCGGACTCGCCGTAGAAGGCGTCGAGGCCGTGGTGCGCGGTCAGCACCCGCTCGGCGACCTGGACCGCGGAGTCGATGGTCGTGCCCTGCTGGTTGGCGACGATGCGGGCCTTGGGGAGCCGGGCGAACAGCGCCTTCTCGAAGCCGGCCCGGCGCTGGCGGCAGACCTCGACCGTTTCGCAGTTGATGACGCCGATCCGCGGGGCGGTGATGTGGCGAGAGACGAAGTACTCCGCGGCCTTCGCCCCGGCCAGCTCCCCGAACTTGACCGGGTCGCCCAGGATCCAAGCGCTGACGTACTTGCGGGTTGCCTCATCGGTGAGGCAGGTGTTGTAGCAGATCACCTTGACGCCGCTGTTGCGGGCGAGCCTGACCGCGGGGATCGATGCGGTGGTGGAAACCGGTGACATGACCAGCGCCTTCACACCCGCCGAGCTCACCGTGTCGACGAACCTGCTCTCCTTCGAGGCATCGCCCTGGGCGTTGATTTCGAGTATCTGCACGTCCTCGCCCAGCTTCCGCGAGGAGTCCAGCATGCCTTTGCGTACGCCGGCGTAATAACCCTGGGCATCCATGTAGACCAGCCCCACACGCCCGCCCTCACCCACGCGGCCCCCGCATCCGGTCGCGGCGAGCCCTGTCAGTGCCAGGGCGAGGACCCCGATGACGGCGTTGCGCACACGATGTCTGGACAACCTCATAGCAACACTCCAGAGCGAAGAGTAAGCACCGCAAAGAGTGCAGATCGGGACACTGCGGTGCGTGCTCCGAGTATGAGCAGCGGTTTTCAGTCACGTCAAGATTAAATAATAATTAATGCCCAGAGCTGGCTTGTCGAGCAGCTCGGCACGGGTCCGCGCGGCCGCCGCCCGGGAGGGGAAGCAGCCGCGGTCGACGGCCCGGCGACGGCACGTCAGGGCTGGTAGGGCCAGGAGCTGGCGTTGTTCCGCTCGACGTGCACCTCGGTGGAACTCAGGGGCTGGGGGAGACCGCAGAACGCCGTTAGGCTGCGCCGCAGCGGCCAGCGGATACTGGGCCGTATGCGTATCGACTTCGATCCTGAGACCGTGGGCCGCAATCCCTTCTACAAGCTGCTGACCTCGGTCATCGTGCCCCGGCCGATCGCCTGGGTGTCCACCATCAACCCGGACACCCGGACGGCGAATCTGGCGCCGCACTCCTTCTTCACCGTGTCCTGCGTGTCCCCGCCCGTCGTGCAGTTCACCTCCGTCGGGCGGAAGGACTCGCTGCGGAATGTGGAGGAGACCGGGGAGTTCGTGGTGAACCTGGCGCCGGAGCGGATGTTCGAGACGATCAATGGGACGGCTACGGACTTTCCGCGCGGGGTGAGCGAGTTCGAGGCGGTGGGGGTGGCGCGGGAGGACAGTGTGCGGGTGAGGCCGCCGCGGGTGGCGGAGTCGCCGGTGGCGTTGGAGTGCGAGTTGCACAGCACCGTGCTGTTGGGGGACTCGACCGTGGTGTTCGGGCGGGTGGTGCATGCCGCGGTCGATGACGGGGTCATGGTCGACGGGCATCCGGAGGTGGGCAGACTGCGGCCGCTGGCGCGGCTGGGGAAGAACGAGTGGGGGACGGTCGGCGAGGTGCTGGAGATCGAGCGGGTCCGGTACGCGGACTGGCCGGGGGAGCGGGGAGGCGGGGAAGAGGTAGTGCGGTGATCGACGTGGTGGCGTTCGACGTCGGGTCCACGCTGGTGCGGGAGGACCGCTACTGGGCCGCGTGGGCCGACTGGCTCGGCGTGCCCGCGCATACGCTGTCCGCCCTGGTGGGGGCCGTGGTCGCGCAGGGGCGGGATGACGGGGAGGCGATCCGGCTGGCCAAGCCGGGGGTCGATGTCGCCGCGGAGCGGCGGGCATGGGACGCGGCGGGGCGCGGGGAGTGGCTGGGGGAGCGTGATCTGTATCCGGACGCGCGGCCCGCGCTCGGGGAGCTGCGTGCGCTGGGGGTACGGATCGTGGTGGCCGGGAACCAGCCGGTGCGCACGGGAGAGCTGCTGCGTGCGCTGGAGCTGCCGGTGGATGCCGTCGCGACGTCCGAGGAGTGGGGGGTGGCCAAGCCCGATCCGGGGTTCTTCGAGCGGGTCGTCGCACTGGGCGGGGCCGCGCCGCACCGGACGCTGTACGTGGGCGACCATCCGGCGTTCGACATCCGGGCGGCGCGGGCCGCCGGGCTGCGGGCCGCGCACATCCGCCGGGGGCCCTGGGGGCATCTGTGGGCCGCCGGGGACGACGTGGCGCGGGCGGACTGGCGGATCGCCGGGTTGGGGGAGCTGGTCGAGCTGGTGCGGGGAGGATGAGCCGCAGCTCAGGGGAGAGGTCGTACGGAGTGTGATGCTTTCACGCCCCGTGTGATCAGAGTGCTTGCATATATCTATCGCACACCCTCCCGCCGCGCGCCGCGTGGCGGTTGACTCGTCGCATACCGCTCAGGGGGCGCCAGACCTGAGCGAAGGGGCCGCCGGACCTCCTCCCTCCTCGGCCGGCGGCCCATCCCTCCCACGTCATGCTGTGAAGGTCAGCCCGCCGACTCGGCCGCGTGCGCGCTCAGCACGTCGAAGGCGACCAGGGCGAAGAGTGCCAGGCCCAGCAGGACCCGGTAGATCACGAACGGCATGAAGCTCTTGCTGGAGATGAACTTCATGAACCAGGCGATGACGGCATAGCCGACGACGAAGGCGATGACGGTCGCGAAGAGCGTCGGGCCCCACGCGGTGTGGCCCTGGGACGCGTCCTTGAGCTCGAAGATCCCGGAGGCCAGTACGGCCGGGACGGCGAGGAGGAAGGAGTAGCGGGCCGCGGCCTCGCGGGTGTAGCCCATGAGCAGACCACCGCTGATGGTCGCGCCGGACCGGGAGACACCGGGAACGAGCGCCATCGCCTGGCATATACCGAAGATCAGTCCGTCCCGGACGCTCAGCTCCTGGAGCGACTTGCGCTGCTTGGCGACGCGGTGCTTGCCGCCCGTCTCGTCGCGTGCGGCCCGCCGGTCCGCGTAGCCGAGGACGACGCCCATCACGACGAGGGTGGTGGCGATGAGCCGCAGATCGCGGAACGGGCCCTCGATCGCGTCCTGAAGTGTGAGGCCGAGCACACCGATCGGGATCGAGCCGACGATCACCAGCCAGCCCATCTGGGCATCGTGGTCGCCGCGCCACTCCTTGTCGAACAGGGAGCGGAACCAGGCGCTCACGATCCGGGCTATGTCCTTGCGGAAGTAGATGAGCACCGCCAGCTCGGTGCCTATCTGGGTAATGGCCGTGAAGGCGGGACCAGGGTCGTTCCAGCCCGCGAAGGCGGCGGTGAGGCGCAGATGGGCGCTGGAGGAGATCGGAAGAAACTCGGTCAGCCCCTGGACCAGCCCGAGGATGAATGATTCAAACCACGACATTGCGTCTACGCTATCCAAAGGCTGATCATGCGCTGCTCCGGGGCATGCCGGAACAGGCGGGGCGGCCGAGGGGAAGGCCGATGGCCGGGGACCGGCAACCGGTTGTGGTGGCAGCGTAGCGTCCCCGGGTGGACGGCCCGCCAAGGGCCCGGTCCGAGGGCCACTTCAGCCGTGCGGGCCATCAACTCACGCGCCCCGCAGGCGGCCGCGCTTGCGCCAGGCCACGATCAGCCCGCCGAGGGCCGGTACGGCGATGCAGGCCAGCGCGATGAGGAAGACGGGCGAGGTGGGCGTGGCCGCATGGCCGCCCGCCACCACGTACGCCGCCGTGTTCGGCACACAGCCGAGCCCGGTCGCCAGCAGGAACGCGGGCCAGCCCATCCGCGAGATCGCCGCGCAGTAGTTCGCGGCGGCGAACGGGATGCCCGGGAGGAGCCGGATCGCCAGCATCGAGCGAAAGCCGTGCCGACTCAGCTGCCGGTCGGCCGCGCCCAGCCAGCGGCCCCGCAGCAGCGGGCGCAGCGCGTCCTGCCCGAGCAGTCTGCCCAGGCCGAACGAGATCCCGGCGCCGAGCACCGTACCGGCGACGGCCGCCGCGAGACCGACCTGGGCGCCGAGGAGCACGCCCGCCGCCAGGTTCAGCAGCGGCCTGGGCACCAGCGCGGCGGTGCACAGCCCGTACGCGGCCGCGAACAGCACCACGGCCGCCGCCCCCGACGGCTGCGCCGGCCAGCCGTCGGCCAGCAGCCGGTGCGGCTGCCACACCCACACCGCGGTCGCGGCACCGACCAGCAGCGCGGCGAGCAGTCCCAGCCGTGACCACGGCGAGAACAGCACGGCGCGGGCGCGGCGCACGGCCGGTTTCGGGGCGGGTACGGCGACATCGAGCATCGGGGGAGCGTAACCGACCGGACCGCGGGCACGCTGTGATGTCGCCCGCTCGTCGGCTGGTTGTCGACGGGCCGATACATGGGACGGCCGCACAACAACCTCCCGGACACCAGGGGTTCGCCTGCGCCGCACCGGCCCCGTGCGCCGCGAAAACCATTCGACGGGGACCGAACGGTGCGCAATGATCACGGCATGTTCCGGTATGCCTTCCTCATGACGACGTCCGCGGTCGCGGACGCGCCGAAGGCTGCCCTCACCTCGTCCGGCGCCGCCGCAGCGGTATTCGCTGCCGCCGCGGCCGTGACAGCCGACCACCTCGACGGCGCTCGAAGCTGACCCTCCTCGGACGACTCCGACGGACCCCACCGGGGGAGGGTCGGCCAGGCCCCGGGGTCCGCGTTTCCCATGTCGTTCCGAGGAGGAACACCCCATGTCCGCCCTGCCCAAGACGGTCAAGCAGACCTACGTGCGCACCAAGCCGCATCTGAACATCGGCACCATGGGCCACGTCGACCACGGCAAGACCACCCTCACCGCCGCCATCACCAAGGTGCTCAGCGAGCGCGGCTCCGGCGGCACCTATGTGCCGTTCGACCGCATCGACCGGGCGCCGGAGGAGGCCGCGCGCGGCATCACCATCAACATCGCGCACGTCGAGTACGAGACCGACACCCGGCACTACGCGCACGTCGACATGCCCGGCCACGCCGACTTCATCAAGAACATGGTGACCGGCGCGGCCCAGCTCGACGGCGCCATCCTCGTCGTCTCGGCGCTCGACGGCGTCATGCCGCAGACCGCCGAACACGTGCTGCTCGCCCGCCAGGTGGGGGTCGACCACATCGTCGTCGCCCTCAACAAGGCCGACGCGGGCGACCCCGAGCTCACCGACCTGGTCGAACTGGAGGTGCGCGAGCTGCTGTCCGCGCACGGCTACCCCGGCGAGGCCACGCCCGTCGTACGGGTCTCCGGGCTGCGCGCGCTGGACGGCGACCCGCGCNCGTCGTACGGGTCTCCGGGCTGCGCGCGCTGGACGGCGACCCGCGCTGGACCGGCGCGATCGAGGCGCTGCTCGACGCCGTCGACATCTACGTGCCGACGCCGGTGCGCTACACCGACGCCCCGTTCCTCCTACCGGTGGAGAACGTGCTGACCATCACCGGCCGCGGCACGGTGGTCACCGGCGCCGTCGAGCGCGGCACGGTGCGCGTCGGCGACCGCGTCGAGGTGCTCGGCGCGGACGTGACGACGGTCGTCACGGGCGTCGAGACGTTCGGCAAACCCATGGAGTCCGCCGAGGCCGGGGACAACGTGGCGCTGCTGCTGCGCGGGGTGCCGCGGGACGCGGTGCGCCGCGGCCAGGTGGTCGCCGCGCCCGGCAGCGTCGTACCCCGGCGGCGCTTCACCGCGAGCGTGTACGTGCTGTCGGCGGCCGAGGGCGGCCGCCGCACCCCGGTGGTCACCGGCTACCGGCCGCAGTTCTACCTGCGTACGGCCGATGTGGTCGGCGAGGTGGGCCTCGGGGCCGCCGGGGTGGCCCGCCCCGGTGACACCGTCACCCTGACGGTAGAGCTGGGCCGCGCGGTGCCGCTGGAGCCGGGGCTCGGCTTCGCGATCCGCGAGGGCGGCCGCACGGTGGGCGCGGGCACGGTGCTCACCGTCCAGCCGTAGGGGGTGTCTTGTCGATCGGGCCGGATCAGCGAGCGGCGTCTGGTGCGGTGCATCGCAACCCGCGTGAGGAGAGCGCAGCGGCGCTGCGTGCGACGAGCGCGGGGCCGCGAGGTGCCGTGCCAGGCGTCGGGAGCC
>NZ_RIBZ01000179.1:0-111188 GCF_003721215.1 Streptomyces botrytidirepellens | reverse complement strand
CCGCGGGGTGTGCGTGAACGTGCGGTGCGGGCGCGGCGCGGCCGCCGGGGTGCGGGGCGCCGCGCTCGCCGTGCTCGCGCCCGCACGCGGCTCCGCTCTCGTATGTCGCTGTCCGTCCAGGGTCACCGTCTCGCCCCGGCAGCCCGCCACGAGCGCCGCCGCGGCGGCCGTGGCGAGTGCGGTGCGGACGACCGATCTTCCGTGCATGGATCCCCCTCTTCACCGGTTCGTCGCCCGGAATGTTGCCCGGGGCTGCCATGCGCCGAACATCGGCGCATGCTGTGAAGAAGGCCCTGAATGGGCACAAGGGCAGGTATAAGCCACCAGAAGGCAGGGACCCATGGCGCGCGAGTCGGAGTCGGGATTCCCGATCGAGCCGGTGTACGGGCCCGGTCGCGACCGCGGCGCGCTCGGCGAGCCCGGTGCGTACCCCTTCACCCGCGGCGTCTATCCGTCGATGTACACCGGCCGTCCGTGGACGATGCGTCAGTACGCGGGGTTCGGCACCGCCGCCGAGTCCAACGCCCGCTACCGGGAGCTGATCGAGCACGGCACGACCGGCCTTTCGGTCGCGTTCGACCTGCCCACCCAGATGGGCTACGACTCCGACGCGGCGCTTGCGCACGGCGAGGTCGGCAAGGTCGGCGTCGCCATCGACTCGATCGAGGACATGCGGATCCTGTTCGACGGTATTCCACTCGACCAGGTCTCGACGTCGATGACGATCAACGCGCCCGCCGCGCTGCTGCTGCTCCTCTATCAACTCGTCGCCGAGGAACAGGGGGTGCCGGGGGAGCGGCTGACCGGCACCATCCAGAACGACGTCCTCAAGGAGTACATCGCGCGCGGCACGTACATCTTCCCGCCCGCGCCCTCGCTGCGGCTCATCGCGGACATCTTCCAGTACTGCCGGGCCGAGCTGCCCAAGTGGAACACGATCTCGATTTCCGGCTATCACATGGCCGAGGCCGGTGCCTCGCCCGCGCAGGAGATCGCGTTCACGCTCGCGGACGGCATCGCGTACGTCCGTACGGCGCTCGCGGCGGGCATGGGTGTGGACGACTTCGCGCCGCGCCTCTCCTTCTTCTTCGTCTCCCGTACGACCCTCCTCGAAGAGGTCGCCAAGTTCCGCGCCGCGCGCCGGATCTGGGCGCGGGTGATGCGCGAGGAGTTCGGGGCGCGCGATCCGAAGTCGCAGATGCTGCGCTTCCACACGCAGACCGCGGGCGTCCAACTCACCGCCCAGCAGCCCGAGGTGAACCTCGTCCGGGTCGCCGTCCAGGGGCTGGCGGCGGTGCTCGGCGGTACCCAGTCGCTGCACACCAACGCCTTCGACGAGGCCATCGCCCTGCCCACCGCCACCTCGGCCCGGCTCGCGCTGCGCACGCAGCAGGTGCTGGCGTACGAGACGGATGTGACGGCGACCGTCGACCCGTTCGCGGGCTCGTACGCGGTGGAGGCGCTGACCGACGCCGTCGAGGAGGCGGCGGTGGACCTGATGCGCCGGGTGGAGGATCTGGGCGGGGCCGTGGCCGCCATCGAACAGGGCTTCCAGAAGGACGAGATCGAGCGCAACGCGTATCGCATCGCCCGCGAACAGGAGGCGGGGGAGCGGGTGGTGGTCGGGGTGAACCGGTTCCGGACCGACGCGGACGAGCCGTACGAGCCGCTGCGCGTGGACCCGGCCATCGAGGAGCGCCAGCGCGACCGGCTCGCCCGGCTGCGGGCCGGGCGGGACCGCGCGGCGGTGGGGGCGGCGCTGGCGGCGCTGAAGAAGGCGGCCGAGAGCGAGCCGGGCACGGCCAATGTGCTCTACCCGATGAAGGACGCGCTCGCCGCGCGGGCCACGCTCGGCGAGGTGTGCGACGCGTTGCGGGAAGTGTGGGGCACGTATGTCCCGGCTGACGCATTCTGAGCGGTAACGGACGGACACCTGCTACGTGGTCACCCCCGCCTCCGCTATGACGGCGCGTCCCGCCTGGGCGAAGGCGGGTTCGGCCCGGAAACTCGCCCGGGACATCCGCGGTGGGTGAGCGACACTGGGGTCATGTCTGCTCCCCGCCGCACCTGTCCGGTCTGCACCCGTGAGATCGCGGTGGTCGGCGGGCGCTTCGCCCGCCACGATCCGCCCGGCCGCCGCTCCGACTACGAGCTGGTCTCGTGCCCCGGGTCGCGGCGGATCGCGCCGCTGCTGACCACCCCGCCGAAGCTGTTCGGCGGGGACGAGCCGCCGACCCCGGGTCAGCAGCCGCTGTTCTAGCTAGCTCACGAGCCGGGAGGCGATCACGACGCCGGGGCCGGACTCGGCCAGCGCCTCGCTGAGCCGGTCGCCGGCCGCCGTCAGCGCGGCGTCGTCCATCGGCCCGAGCGCGTCCAGCACGAACATGGCGCGGGTGGTGGTGTGGGTGAGCCGGGTGCGGGTGCACTGCCGCCAGTTCCAGCGACGGCACGTGACGCCCGCGTCGTCCCGCCACACCACCTCGCCGGGCGCAGGGTGCTCCACGGCGGGCTCGCCGCTCGCCGTCGTCTCGAACGCCTCGTCGCCCGTGGCGCGCACCAGCCGGGCTGCGCCGGTGTAGTGGTCGAGGTCTTCGCCGCCCAGCGGGATCACGTGGGCGACCGAGATCGCGTTGTAGAGGTCCGTCAGCCGGTCCACCCGGGGCAGTCCGGCATCCAGCCTGCGCAGCAGCGCCTCCGCGCTGGGGCGGGTGCGCTGCGGCTTCGCGCCGAATCCGCGGAACGCCTCGCGCCATGCGGCCAGATGCGGATGCTCCTCCACCGGCCCGTCCCCGAAGCGCTCCCGCGCCTCCGTCTCGGCGGCCGACAGCCACTTCTCGCTCAGCTCGTCACTGGGCCCTGGGCGCAGGCCCTCGGCGGTGATGAGCAGCGCGCGGTAGTCGGGGCGCAGCGCGTGCACGGCGGGGTCGACGGTGGCGGAAGCGAGCCAGTGGGATGCGGTGGACGTCGTCATGCAGTCCACTATGACATACGCGTCGGTGCAGTTTTATGCACCGTCCGGGGTCCTGTCCGCGGTCCTAGAACAGGCCGATCTGGACGGTGAGCATCGCCATCACGATGGCGAGGACCCAGCCGATGGCGTGCTCCACCAGCTTGTCGTGGTCGGAGCCGGAGGGGCCGCCGGTGCCGGTGCGCGGGACGGCGATCTCGGTCATGCGGGTCGTCCTTGCTGCTTGGAGAAGCTGAGTCTGCTTATCGATGCTGAGTCTGCTTGGAGATGCTGAGGAGGATGGTGATGATGGTGATGAAACGGGCAACCACTGTTGCCCAGGGTGCGTGGCGTCCCCTCCCCGGGTAAAGGGGGAGTGGCCTAATTCACCTAGGTGTGAGAGCGAGGAGGTCCATCGTTGACCAGCGTCATTCCGAAGGGGCTGGGCCAGCAGGTCAAGGCGCTGGCCGACGGCGAGGTGACCTCGCGGGCGCTGGTCGAGCAGGCGCTGCGCCGCATCGCCGAGACTCAGGCCACCCTCAACGCCTTCCGGCGCGTCCGGGCCGAGGCCGCGCTGCGCGAGGCCGCCGACGCCGACCGGCGGCTGGCGGCGGGTGAGCGGCTGCCGCTCCTCGGGGTGCCCATCGCGGTCAAGGACGATACGGACGTGGCGGGCGAGCCGACCGCCTTCGGCTGCTGTGGCGACTTCCCGGCCAAGACGGAGGACGGCGAGGCGGTACGGCGGCTGCGGGCGGCCGGGGCCGTGATCGTCGGCAAGACGAACACGCCCGAGCTGGGCCAGTGGCCGTTCACCGAGGGCCCCGCCTTCGGCGACACCCGCAACCCCTGGAACCTCGCCCACACCCCCGGTGGCTCCTCCGGCGGCGCCGCGGCCGCCGTCGCCGCCGGGCTGGTCCCCGCCGCGCTCGGCTCGGACGGCGCGGGCTCGGTCCGCATCCCCGCTGCCTGGACCCATCTCGTCGGCATCAAACCGCAGCGTGGCCGGATCTCCACCTGGCCGGACGCCGAGTCCTTCAACGGCATCACCTGCCACGGCCCGCTCGCCCGCACCGTCGCCGACGCCGCCCTGCTGCTGCACGCGGCCAGCGGCAACCGTGACGGCGACCTGCACTGTCCGGACCCCGTGGACGTGCTGTCCGCCCCGGGCCGCGACCCGGGGCGGCTGCGGATCGCCCTGTCGTTCAAGCCCGCCTTCACGGGCACGCCGAAAAGCCTGGACCCGGCCGTCCGCGCCGCCGTCACCCGGCTCGCCGAACGGCTCGCCGCCCTCGGCCACGAGGTCGAGGAGGCCGAGCCGCGCTACGGCGCCGTCGGGCTCGCCTTCCTGCCCCGCGCCACCGCGGGCCTGTGCGAATGGGCGGCCCGCGTCCCCGATCCGCTCCTGCTGGACGTCCGCACCCGCGCCGCCGCCCGCAACGGCCGCCTCCTGCGCGGCACCGCCCTGCGCCTCGCCCGCGCCGCCGAAGAGCCCCTGCGGCGCCGGGTCGGGGCCATCTTCCAGCGGTACGACGTCGTCGTCTCCCCGACGACCGCCACCCCGCCCCCGCCCATCGGCGCCATGGCCCGGCTGTCCGGCTGGCACACCGACCGCGCGATGATCGCGGCCTGCCCGTACGCCTGGCCCTGGAACGTCCTGGGCTGGCCCGCCGTCAACGTCCCAGCGGGCTTCGCCGACCCCGCCACCACCCTCCCCCTGGGCGCCCAACTCCTGGGCCCGGCCTGTAGCGAACCCCTGCTGATCTCCCTGGCTGCCCAGCTGGAGGCCGACCAGAGGTGGTACGACCGCTGGCCGTAGGGCCGGGCTGCTCAGTCTGCCGGGCGTGTGCCCAGCGCCTTCGCCAGCGCGGACAGGTGGGTGTCCACCGGGCCGAGCGTCAGCAGGCCGCTGGCCGCGCCCGCCAGCTGGCCCGCGGCCGGGAGGAGGCGGGCGTGGGTTCGCTCCAGGGTGTCGCGGTCGCCGACGTCCCGGGCTACCGCCGCCTCCAGGCAGCACAGGGCCTCGTACAGCAGGTCCGCCGGTGGCTCCGGCAGGGCGCGCAGCGCCGTCCGTGCCTCGGCGGTGGCGCCCTCGCCGAGCAGGGCGAACGGTTCCGCCCAGGGGCGGTACGGGCCCCAGTCCGCGTCCAGGTCGACGGCCCGGCCCGCCTCCCGCGCGGAGCGCTCCCCGTCCGCCAGCCGTACGCACAGCAGCGCCAGCGGCAGCAGTCCCCGCTCCACGCCCGGCATCCCGGCGCCCTCCAGCCGTGTGGCCGCCGCCCGGTACGCGGCCTCGGCCCGGGCCGTCTCTCCGGCCGCGGCGAGCCGTAGCGCCCCGTACCACTCGGTGAAGACGCCCACGAGCGGCAGTTCGTGGCGCGCGCCCAGCCGGTCCGCGGCGGCGGCGTGCTCGTCCGCGGCCGGGAAGTCGCCGAGCGCGGCGCGCGCCTGGAGGCGGACCAGGTGGCCCAGCACCTCGTACGTCACCAGCCCGTGCCGGGCGGCCACCGAGATCAGCTCGGCGCCGATCGCGTCCCGCCGCGGCGCGAGCCCGGCGCGGGTGCAGGACTGCATGAACGCGCCGTTGAGGGCGAAGACCAGCAGCGCCGGATCGTCCAGCCGCCGGGCGATCTCCTCGGCCTCTCGCGCCGCCGCGGGCCCGCGCGGGGAGCGGGTGCCGCGCATCTCCAGCGCGATGGTGGCCAGCAGACGGCAGCGTGCCGCGCCGCCCCCGGGCAGGGAGGGCAGCGAGGGCAGCGCGGTCAGGGCACGTTCGGCCGCGCCGACGATCCGTTCCGCCAGCTCCGGATCGTCGCTACGGGTCCAGATCGCGGGCACGTCGTACGCGCCGATCACCCGCGCGGTCAGCTCCGGGTCGCCGCACTCCTCGGCGGCGGTGATGGCGGCCAGCCGGTGTTCGCGGGCCGCCTCCAGCCCCCCGCCGCCGGTCACCGCGAGGTTCCGGATCAGCCCCACCGCGGCCTCCAGCCGCGCCCGCGCCCCACCGCCGACCGTACGGTCGTAGACCGCCGCCGCCTCCGTCCACACCCGGGCCGCGACGCCTGCCCCGGCCTCCAGCCCGGGGTCCTGCGCCAGGATGTCCGCCTGGAGGCGGCGGAGGCGGGGGCCGGGGTCCAGGCCGAGCTGGTCGATCAGCGTGGTGCGGGCCCGGCGCAGGACGGCCAGCGCGTCCCCCTGGCGGCCCGCGCGGTACAGCGCGAGGGCCAGCAGGCGCCAGGCGTCCTCGCGCCAGGGGTGCTCGGTCAGGTGGGCGTCGAGGTCGGGGACCGCCTCGGCGGCGCGGTCCAGCGCGAGCAGGGTCTCGGCGCGCTGCTCGACGGCCCGGAGCCGCAGTTCGGCGAGGCGGGAACGTTCGCCACGGGCCCAGTCCGCCCGCTCGAACTCGGCGTACGCCGGACCGCGCCACAGCTCCAGCGCTTCGCCGAGCCGTCGCAGCGCCGCCGCGGGCGGCAGGTCCGTAGCGGCGGCGACGGCCGCCTCGAAGCGCCACGCGTCCACGGCGTCCGGCGCCGCCCGCAGCGTGTACCCGGGTCCCTCGGTGACCAGCAGCCGGGACCGGGCGCGCGGCGGACGGTCGGGTTCCAGGGCGCGGCGGAGGGCGCCGACGAAGGTCTGTACGGCGCCCACGGCCCCCGCCGGGGGCTCGTCCCACAGGTCCTCGACGAGTCGGGACACCGGTACGACCCGGCGGCGGGCCACGATCAGCCGCGCCAGCACCGCCCGGTGCCGCGGCCCCTTCAAAGCGAGCACGCCGCCGTCGCCCTCCGCCACCACCGGCCCGAGCACACCGAACGCGACCCGTTCCCACGTCACCCGGCCACCGTAACCGGGCGGCCAAGCCGGACTCCCAACGCCGGGCCCGCCACCGTGCCCGGCGCCTCGCGGCACCGTGCCCGGCGCCTGGCGGCACCCAGCGCGGAGCGTGGCGGCACCGAGCGCGGCGGCCTCGCGCCACCTGGCACGCCACCTTGCGCCACCGCTGGTGGGCCCCGCACCCACCAGATCCCGCTCGCCGCCATCCGGCCTGATCGGCAAGGCGGCCCCCGCCCGCGCTGACCCGCTGCTGATCCGGGCGCGGCACCCTCGACACGTCCGCCGGAAAACCCGGCGGATCCGCCACCAGCCGAGAGCAGCACGCGCCATGCCACAGATCCCCGCCATCCCCGGCTTCGCCCACCACCGCATCCCCGTCACCGACGACGGTGTCGCCCTGAACGTCGCCGTCGGCGGCACCGGCACCCCCGTCGTCCTGCTGCACGGCTTCCCGCAGACGCACCTGATGTGGCGGCACGTCGCGGCCGACCTGGCGGCCGACCACACCGTCATCTGCCCCGATCTGCGCGGCTACGGCGCGAGCGACAAACCGGCCGAGGCCGCCGACGGCGCGACGTACGCCAAGCGCACCATGGCCGCCGACATCGTGGCCGTGGCCCGGGCCCTGGGCCACGACCGGTTCGCCCTCGCCGGTCACGACCGCGGCGCCCTGGTCGCCTTCCGTGCCGGGCTCGACCACCCGGACGCCGTCACCCACCTCGCCGCCCTCGACGTGCTGCCGACCCTCGACATGTGGGAGGCGATGCACGGCACCACCGCGGCGGTCGGCTTCCACCTGTATCTGATGGCGCAGCCCCCGGGCCTGCCCGAGCGGATGATCGCCGCCGCGCCGGACGCCTTCTTCGGCCACTTCCTCGACCTCTGGGGCACGGACCCCGCCGCGATCCCCGCCGCCGTCCGCGCCGCGTACCTGGACGCCTGCCGCGCCGCCGTCCCCTCGATCGTCGCCGACTACCGGGCCTCCGCCGGGATCGACGTCGCCCACGACCGGGCCGACCGGGAGGCGGGCCACCGGCTGCGGATGCCGGTCACCGTGCTCCAGCAGGACTGGGGCGCCGCCCTCGGGTTCGACGCGGAGGCGCTGTGGCGCGCGTGGGCGCCCGACCTGCACCACGAGACCGTGGCGTACGGCCACTTCATGGCCGAGGAGGCACCCGCGGACGTCGCGAAGGCGCTCCGCGCGCTCCTCGCCCGCCCTTCCTGACAGTTCACACCGCCCGGGTCACCGCCACCGCCGCCTTGAGGTCCGCCCAGAACCCCGGCTGGGCGCTGACGCGGTAGCCCAGCCGGTAGACGGTCGTCCTGGCGGGGCCGCGGACCCGGAGCCGCACCTCGCTGGGGCCCGGGTGGGCCTGGAGGATCTCCTTCAGCTGCTGGACGGACCGCGGGGTGACGTGCGCCGCGAGCATGTCGAGGCACAGCGGGGCATCGGCGGCGCTCAGGTCGGGCACGGCCAGCTCCATGGCCACCAGCCGGGGCACGTCCTCGCGCTTGTCGAGCCGTCCCTTGACGAGGACGATCGCGTCCTCCACGAGCCGGGTGGACACCAGCTGATACGTGGCGGGGAAGAACATGCAGTCCAGCGAGCCCGCGAGGTCTTCCACGGTGGCGATGGCCCAGGCGTTGCCCTGTTTGGTCATCTTGCGCTGGAGGCCGGAGATGATGCCGCCGATGGTGACGATCGCCCCGTCGGCGTGCTCACCTCCCGTCAGCTGGGCGATGGCGGCGTCCGCCTTGTCGCTCAGCAGGTGTTCGACGCCGAAGAGCGGGTGGTCGGAGACGTACAGCCCGAGCATCTCCCGCTCCTGGGCGAGCAGATACGCCTTCTCCCACTCGTCGTCGGGGAACTCCACGTCGAGTCCGAGGGCGGGGGCGTCACCACCGTCCCCGGTCCCGAAGAGGTCGAACTGCCCCTCGGCCTCCTTCCGCTTGACCGCCACCACGGTGTCGACCATCGGCTCGTACCGGGCGGCGAGCCCCTTGCGCGTATGCCCCAGCGCGTCGAACCCGCCCGCCTTGATCAAAGACTCGATCGTCCGCTTGTTGCACGCGACCGCGTCGACCTTGTCCAGGAAGTCGGGGAACGAGGCGTACCGCCCGGCGGCCCGGCGGCGGCGGACGATGGAGTCGACCACGTTCTGCCCGACGTTGCGCACGGCGGTCAGGCCGAAGACGATCGTGTCGTCCCCGCGGGGCGTGAAGTCGGCGTCGGACTCGTTGACGTCCGGGGGCAGCACCTTGATGCCCATCTTGCGGCACTCGTTGAGGTAGACGGCCGACTTGTCCTTGTCGTCGCGCACCGAGGTCAGCAGCGCCGCCATGTACTCGGCCGGATAGTTGGCCTTGAGGTACGCGGTCCAGTACGAGACGAGCGCGTACGCGGCCGCGTGCGCCTTGTTGTACGCGTAGCCCGCGAACGGCACCAGCACGTCCCACACCGCCTGGACGGCGTCGTCCGGGTAGCCGCGCGCCCGGCAGCCGTCCCGGAACGGGATGAACTCCTTGTCCAGCACCTCCTGCTTCTTCTTGCCCATCGCCCGGCGCAGCAGATCGGCCTGGCCGAGCGAGTACCCGGCGAGCACCTGGGCGGCCTTCTGCACCTGCTCCTGGTAGACGACCAGGCCGTAGGTGATGTCGAGGACCTCCTTCAGCGCGTCCTCGACGCCCGGGTGGATCGGAGTGATCTCCTGCTGGCCGTTCTTCCGCAGCGCGTAGTTGATGTGCGAGTTCATGCCCATCGGGCCCGGCCGGTACAGGGCGGTGACGGCCGTGATGTCCTCGAAGTGGCTGGGCTTCATCAGGCGCAGCAGCGAGCGCATCGCGCTGCCGTCGAACTGGAAGACGCCGAGCGTGTCGCCGCGGCCGAGGAGTTCGAAGGTCGTGGGGTCGTCCAGCGGCAGGTCGAGCAGCGTCAGATCGATGCCCTTGTTGGCGCGCACCATCTTCACGGCGTCGTCCATGATGGTGAGGTTGCGCAGGCCGAGGAAGTCCATCTTCAGCAGGCCCAGCGACTCGCACGTGGGATAGTCCCACTGCGTGATCGTGACCCCGTCGGTGTGCCGCACCCACACCGGGACGTGGTCCACGACCGGCTCGCTGGACATGATCACGCCCGCGGCGTGCACACCCATCTGCCGCACCAGGCCCTCGACGCCCCGCGCGGTGTCGATGACCTTCTTCACGTCCGGGTCGCCCTCGTACATCGACCGGACCTCGCCCGCCTCGCCGTACCGCGGGTGCTCCGGGTCGGTGATCCCGGACAGCGGGATGCCCTTGCCGCCGACGTCGGCGGGCATGGCCTTGGTGATGCGGTCGCCCATCGCGTACGGGTAGCCCAGCACCCGCGCCGAGTCCTTGATCGCGTTCTTGGCCTTGATGGTGCCGTACGTGCCGATCATGGCGACCTTGTCGGCGCCGTACTTCTCCGTCACGTACCGGATCACCTCGGCGCGCCGGCGCTCGTCGAAGTCGATGTCGACGTCCGGCATGGAGACGCGCTCGGGGTTGAGGAACCGCTCGAAGATCAGCCCGTGTTCGACCGGGTCGAGGTCGGTGATGCCCATCGCGTACGAGACGATCGAGCCCGCCGCGGAGCCGCGCCCCGGGCCGNGTACGAGACGATCGAGCCCGCCGCGGAGCCGCGCCCCGGGCCGACCGCGATGCCGTTGTTCTTGGCCCACATGATGAAGTCGGCGACCACGAGGAAGTAGCCCGGGAACCCCATCTGGATGATGACGTCCATCTCGTACGCGGCCAGCTTCTCCCGGTCCTCGGGCACGCCGCCGGGGAAGCGGCGGGCCATGCCCCTGCGGACCTCCTCCCGGAACCACGTCACCTCGGTGTACCCCTCGGGCACGTCGAAGCGCGGCATCAGGTCGCGCTTGGTGAACCAGCCGGTGACATCGACCTGTTCGGCCACCAGGAGGGTGTTGCGGCAGCCCTCCTGCCAGGCGTCCGAGGAGTCGATCGCGTACATCTCGTCCGCCGACTTCAGGTAGTAGCCCGTGCCGTCGAAGCGGAAGCGGTCCGCGACGGCCAGGCTCTTCCCCGTCTGGATGCACAGCAGCGCGTCGTGCGCCTGCGACTCGTGCGCGTACGTGTAGTGCGAGTCGTTCGTCACCAGCGGCGGGATGCCCAGCTTCCGCCCGACCTCCAGCAGCCCGTCCCGGACCCGGCGCTCGATCTCGATGCCGTGGTCCATCAGCTCCAGGAAGTACCGGTCCCGGCCGAAGATGTCCTGGTACTCGGAGGCCGCCTTCAGCGCCTCGTCGAACTGCCCCAGCCGCAGCCGCGTCTGCACCTCACCCGACGGACACCCGGTCGACGCGATCAGCCCCTCGGCGTGCTCGGCGATGACCTCCTTGTCCATCCGCGGCCACTTCTGGAGCCAGCCGTGGGCGTACGCGTCCGACGACAGCCGGAACAGGTTGTGCAGCCCGGTCCTGTCCGCCGCCCAGATCGTCTTGTGCGTATAGCCGCCGGAGCCGGACACGTCGTCCCGCTTCTGGTGCGGCTGCCCCCACTGCACCTTGCGCTTGCTGCGCCGTGACTCCGGCGCCACGTACGCCTCGATGCCGATGATCGGGGTGATCCCGGCGCCGGTGGCCTGCTGGAAGAAGTCGTACGCGCCGTGCAGATTGCCGTGGTCGGTCATGGCGATGTGCGACATGCCCATCTCCCGGCAGGCCGCGAACATGTCCTTCAGCCGCGCCGCGCCGTCCAGGAGTGAGTACTGCGTGTGGACGTGCAGATGCGTGAAGGGGCGTGTGGCTGGCACCGCTGACCCCTGTCAGGCGCCGGAGACGTCGGGGTCGAGGTCCTCGGCGCTGTCAAGGTCTTCGGCGATCCTCCGCAGCCCCGCGGCCACCTCGCGCGCCGACGGGGCGTGTTCGGGGTCGATCAGCCACTGCTGGGTCAGCCCGGCGACCAGCGCCATGTGCACCGACCCGACCGCGCGGGCCAGTTCGCGCGCCTCCGCGCTGTCGGTGGCGTCGATCCCGTGCAGATCCGCCGCCATTTCCGTACGGGACCGCTCGAACGCCTCCGCGATCTGCTGACGGATCTCCGGGAACCGCTCGGCCTGCGCGAACGCCTCGACGCCGGCCACCAGCAGCGGCCGGTCCGTGGCCTCGGACCCGACCATCCCCGCCCACATCGCCTCCAGCCGCGGCCCCACCCCGGCATCCCGGGCGGACCCCGCCGACCGGGTCAGGACCTTCTCGCCCCACTCGTGGAGCGTCTCCAGGAGCGCCGCGTTGAGCAGCGCTTCCTTCGAGCCGTAGTGGTAGTTGATCGTGCCGAGCGGCGCGTTGGCGGCGGCGGCGATGTCGCGCGAGGTGGTGCGGGCGTATCCCCGCTCCTCCAGGCACTGCTTCGCCCCGGCCATGAGCTGTTCGCGGTGTCGCATGCGGGGCAGCGTACCTCACTTCTGAACGAGCGTTCAGGACGGTCGTTCAGAATGGTCGCCCAAAGCGCTCCTGGGCAGCAGCGATAGCGAAGCGTGAACGGGGTACGGTGTCCCATGCCTGCCACCTTCAGTTCCGCGAGAACCCGCGGCGCACTCCGCTCATCAGCGCGTATATCCGGTGAATTGCTCCTGGTCCTCGCGATGACCGCGGTGGCCCTGTGGCTTCTGGGTCAGATGTGGTCGATCGTCTGGCCGCTCATCGTCGGCTTGCTCCTTACGACGCTCACCTGGCCCCTGACGCGTTTTCTGCGCGGGCACGGGTGGCCTCCCGCCGTGGCCGCGTCGGCTGTGACCGCGCTGTTCCTCCTGGTCGCCACGGGCGTCGTGGCGCTGATCGCGGTCCCGGTGGCATCCCAGTCCGGCGAGCTGGTCGACGGCGTGACCCAAGGCATGCACCAGGTGCGCGAGTGGGCCGCCGGGCCACCGCTGAACATCGACGACGCTCAGATCGCGCAGGCGACCGACACTGCGGCCGCCCGCCTGCAAAAGAGTGCCAGCGGCATGGTCTCCACTGTCGTCACGGGAGTGAACGCCGTGGTCGGTGGTCTGGTCACCGCCGTCCTGGCCCTCTTCCTGATGTTCTTCTTCCTCAAGGACGGCCCGCGGTTCCTGCCCTGGCTCGCTCGCCAACTGCCCGGTCGGCTCGCCACCGATGTCCCCGCCGTGGCCGCGCGCAGCTGGGACACGCTCGGCGCGTTCGTGCGGTCCCAGGCGCTGGTGGGTCTGCTCGACGCCGTCTTCATCGGCCTCGGCCTGTTGATTCTGGGCGTGCCGCTGGTGCTGCCGCTGGCGGTGCTGACCTTCGTATCCGCGTTCGTGCCGATCGTCGGCGCCCTGTTCGCGGGCTTCGTCGCGGTGCTCATCGCGCTGGTGGCCAACGGCCCGACGGACGCGCTGATCACTCTGGCGATCATCGTGGTGGTGCAGCAGCTTGAGGGCAATGTGTTCCAGCCCATGATCCAAAGCCGCGGGCTCGGCCTGCACGCCGCGGTGATCCTGCTGGCGGTGACGCTGGGCGCCAGCCTGGCCGGTGTCGTGGGCAGCCTGCTCGCCGTACCGGTCGCCGCGCTGATCGCGGTGGTCTGGAACTACGCGCGCGAGCAGCTCAGCGACCCGCTACAGGAGCCGGAACACCTCGGTTAGCCGGGCGTTAGCGGAGTGGCAGTGGAGCGGCAGCTTCACGGCAGCGGTCCCGACCAGAGTGGTTGTCGTACCGAGGAAACAACGACACCAACTGCCCCGGGGGGGACCCGAAATGAACGCCACCACCACTGCCCGCACCGCTCGCCGCCGCACCCTGCGCGTCGCCGCCGCGACGCTCACCGCGGCCGCCGCCCTGACCCTCACCGCATGCAACGGCTCGGACACCGCCGGCGCGAAGACGTCGGGCAAGGCGGACTCGGCCGCGGCCGCGGACCGCGAGGGCGCGGGCTCCTCCGAGGTGCAGGGCTCCGAGTCCCAGGCGGACGCCGGCACGAAGGCGGGGGCCGCGGGCAAGCAGTCCGCCCCGCGCTGCCACACCGACGGCCTGAAGGCGGCGTTCGCCACGGGCGAGGACGCGGTCCCGGACCCGAACGCGGAGGGTTCGACGACCACCAGCATCGTGCTCACCAACACCACCGGCACCAGCTGCAAGATCGGCGGCTTCCCGGGCGTGGACCTCAACACCGAGCACGGCAGCGGGGACTGGTCGCTTCAGCGCTCCTCGGCCAAGTTCAGCTCGATCACCCTGGGCCCGGGGGACAGCACCGACTTCACCATCAACCTCGCCCTGGCCGGGGAGGACGACGAGGACTCCTGGACGCCCGCCTACGCGGTCATCACCCCGCCGAACGAGACCAAGTCGATCACCCTGGACTGGCCCTGGGGCGGCCTCGTCGACCAGCGGAGCGCCACCCACCCGGCCACCTTCGTCAACCCCATCGGCTGAGCCGAGAGAGTCCGCTGCCCCGGTGTGTCACACCGCGGCAGCGGACGTGGTGCTCTCCTTACGCTCCTCAACGGCGCCCAGCTCTCCGTGGAGACGCGCGAACACCGCGCACACCAGCGGCATGACCACCGGGGGCAGCAGGAGAAGGGCCACGGCTGTGGGCAGGATCTTCACCAGCACGCCGGTGATCCACACGTTGTCGTCGCTGAGCCACAGCATGCCGAGCCCGGCGGGGTGAGTGAGGGGAGCGGCCGCGTACCGGGCCAGCAGGAAGACGAGCACGGCGGCCACGGTGACCAGCGCGCCCATGCCGAGGGTGCGCCACCGCGCGCGGCGGGTCAGCACCCACGAGCGGTACAGCGCCACGAACGGGGAACGGCGTTCCAGCACCGTCTCGGCGGTGGCCACCGCCAGGCGGGAGTACAGCAGCGGGCCGAGACACCCGATGGCGATCGGCAGCACCCATCCCACCAGCGTGTACTGCCAGGTCGCCGTCTCGTGCAGGGGTGTGGGCTCGACACCGGGCACCTTGCTGCCGTCCACGAGGCTCCACAGCACCAGCCCCGCCACCTCCACGGCGCCCACGGCCAGTCCGGTCAGCGCGTTGACCCCGAGGGCGGCGGGAAAGCGCCGACGGGTACGCCGCCACACCTCGCGGCTGGAGAGCGGCCCGCCGTCCCGCGCGGCATGGGAGTCCCCGACGGCGTACGCGGTGTGCAGGACGGACACGACGAGGAGCCCCAGAACGAGCAGCAGCAGCGACACCACGAACCCGACCCTGACCAACGGGGGCAGGCCACCGTCGGCGTAAGCCACGTAGGAGTCCTCGTTGGCGATGTTGCGGTCCGCGTAGTCCCGGACCCTCCCGAAGGCATCCCACGCCGCCGCGAACCCACCACCCACGATCGCGCAGCCGAGCACGGCGGTCAGGGCGGACACGCGGAGGGTGAAGCCGTACAGCGCGCGGCGGTAGCGGTTGACCACGCCGAGCGCCCCGCCGATGCCGCCACCCGGCTGCCCGGTCGACTGGTTTCCCTCGTGTGCCATGACCCGCCCTGATCTCCGTACGACTCCGTGGTGACGGCAGCCAAGACGGCTGCCGGGCCCATGGGGTTCCCGGGACCGGGTTCACTCTGGCCGGCTGGTCACTGGGCGAATCAGTCCGAAGGCCCGGATGCCGCGTACAACGCGGTGCGGATGCGCTGGGCGGTCCGCGCGGCGAGCGAGATGCCGGTTTCCTTGTCACCGCCGGACGTCACGATGGCGAGCACGCCTCCGACGCGGACGTCGACGGCATAGGACGGAGTGCCGTCGTACTCGTCACCGCCGGTTCGTCGCGAGATCTCCAGCAGCGCGTCGTCGCCGAGGGCGGCGACATCCCGGGCCTCGTGGTGCTCCTGGACGGGGGCGGCCTCCGTGTCGACGGTGACGTCCGGACAGGATGTGTGGAGTCCGCGCCGGACCTTCAGATAGCGCTCGGCGCGCCCGGCGGGCATCGACACCAGCTGTACGGTGACGATCCGGTCGTTCTCCGCGGCGCGTGCACGGTGCACGGTCTGCTGGGCGCTGGCCCCCTTGAAGCCCCTCAGCTCCACGCGCAGGTCGTTCCCGGCCCGGCACTGGGCCCAGTCGCCTCCCCCGTACCGGCCGAAGAGCCCCAGGTCCGTCCCGATGACCTTCGCGTGCCTGCCCAACGCCCCGGCGGGCGGGAGCGCGGCCTTCAGCTCGGTTTCGGTGAAGACCCGTTCCGGGTCGGCCTCGCCGTCGACGCCGGGCGCCGTCGTGGCGGGACGGGGAGCAACGGACGGGCTCTCCGTGTCGGCGCACCCTGCGAGGAGGGCCACCGCCAGCATGACGGCATGGCCCGCTATCCCCGCGCGTACCGCGGCTCGCACGTCAACCTCCCCCGGTCGGCGAACAGTTCGACAGGAACCCTGGACGAATGAGTGAGCGGGTCATTGGGTGAAGAAGGACGGCGGGTGGGTGGGGTCCGTCGCGCAGAGGAAGAGGCCCGCGTGGCTGCCGCGGCCGACCGTCATGCCGGTCGGTTCGCGCGCCGCGTTGAAGGCCGGGGTGCCCGGTTCGAGGTGGCGTTCCTCCAGCGGCCAGAACCGGTCCGGTTCGCGGCCGCCGTACGTGAACTCGTACGTATCGAACTGCACGAACAGCGCGAGCGGGCCCCCGCAGTCCCCGCACGTCAGCGAAAGCGGCATGTCCGTCGTCGCCCAGCCCATGCCGCCGCCGAGCTTGCAGCCGGGGACCGTCGACACGTCGTCGTACGCGTGGTCGTCCAGCCGCTCCCTGAGGTCGTCCGGCAACTCCTCCGGCCACGGGTACTCCACCACCCGCTCCGGATCCAGCACGCACGGGCGCGGCACCATGTCGCTGTCGTACTCCCAGTGTTCCGCCGGATCGGGCTGTTCGGCCAGCACCTCGCCGACGTCCGCGGCCCGCCGCCAGAACACCCGGCACGCCTGCCCCCACCCCTCCGGGTGCGGCTGGTCGTGCCAGTCGGGGCACCAGAGGACCTGGGCGAGGTCCGTCCCGGCGGGAAAGGCGATCTCGGGGAAGTCGGCGGCAGTGAGCTGAGCCACGGCGACGAGCGGATACGGGCCGAGCGGCCTGCCGTTGATGTCCTTGTGCTCATCGCAATACGGCCACGGCTCGGCGCCCGGCCACAACAGGGGCCCGCCGATGTGACTGTCCCGCACACCGGGCTCACCCCGCCGGGGATGCAGCCGGACCGTCGTCCGGGCGTACGGGGCGATCTCGGGGAGGCTCTGTGCGAGGTCGACGGAGGGCGCGCCGGTGGTGAGGGCCATCGGGGCAGTGTCGCAGCCGCCGCGCGCGGGCTGTCTCCGGGGACGGCCCGCGCACGGTGCGGTCACGCTCGGGCGGCGATGCGCTCGCCGAGTTCGGCGGCTGCCCGACTGTCGGGCATGGACGTGACGCGGGCGGCGATGTTGGTCAGGCCGTCGTTGATCCGTACGGACTGCACGCCGTCGGCGCAGTCGAGGAACTCCCTCCAGGTGGCCAGAGCCGTCTCGCTGTTGCCGCGTTTGAGCTGGACGTGTCCGAGGTCGGCGAGCACGATCGCCCGGGTGCGCTTGCGGTCGAGGCCGTGGATGTCGAGGGCGAGATGGAGGTGTTCTTCTGCGGCGGTGAGGTCGCCGAGCTTGGCGTGGATCATGCCCGATTCATGGGCCACCGGCCGTGGCTGTAGTGGCTCGCCCAGGATTGGCCCGGCCGGGACGGCGCCTGCTCGATGGCGGCTTGGGCGGAGGTGAGCATCGTCGTGGCGGTGGGGTGGTCGCCGTCGGCGGCTGCCGCGCGGGCGAGGGTATTGCGGTAGTACGCGAGCGCCTTGGGGTTGTCGAGTCTCCGGCCGCGCTGTTCGCACGCCTCGGCGAGCCGTACGGCGGTGGGAATGTGGCCGAGGTCGATGGCCTGTTCGGCGAGTCCGCGCAAGGCCGTCGCCGCGAGTTCGTTCTCCCCGGCCTCGGCGGCGAGTTTGAAGCTGTGCAGGTGGTATTGCTGGCTCAGCCCTTGGTCGCCCTCGTCACGGGCCATCCAGCCGATCAGGTGCACCAGTTCGCTGGTCGCGGCGAACAGCTCGCGGCCGACCTTGTCCGCGTAGCGGCCATCCAGCCATCGCTTGACGTCGACGGTGAGGTAGCGCACCGCGAGATGCCGGGCGTGGCCGCCGCCGGTCTCGGAAGCGGCATCGCCCAAGGTGGTGGTCATGGTGCGGACGGCGGCGACTTCGCCCATGCCGACCGCCACGGGGCCGGGACGGTTCACACGGCGGGTGACCGCTTCGGTGTCAGGGAGGTCGAGCGCGGCCAGGCCGACGGCGGCGGATGCAGCGAGGAACTGTCGTCGGTCCACGTCGCTGCCTCCCAGGATCATGACCGAGGTCACGGTATCGGCGAACTCAGACTCATTGTCCTCGGACAGACTGACGGTGAGGACTTGTTCGATGAACGGCAACCACACCTGGGGCACTCGGCGTCCCGTTTCCCATCGGTAGACCTGCTGCCGGTCGCAGAACCCCGTCTTCCCCCAGCGCGCCACTGAGAGTTCGTCCGCAAGCCTCGCCTGGCTGCACTTGGGGCGCCGTGCCGTGCGTGCTGTGCGGATGCGCTCCCCGATGGTCATGCCCGGCCCGATCGTCGGTCCTGGTTCACAACTGGCCTACAGGTGGCAGACATTGTGGCAGCTCCCCACACGACGCATCCGGGCGTTGACTGATGGTAACCACTCGGTGGGGCAGCCGCCGGGTAGCGAGCGGAAGGAACACCCTCATCATCACCCGAACTGGCACTTCCGCTTCGCACTACAGCGTGCTGCATCTCCGCCACCCGCAAGGGCGCCCGTCTCGCCCGGCTGCTCGCGACCGAGCGCATTCGCGCCTGGGAGCTGCCGCATGAGAAGGCGGCGCTGATCGTCGCCGAGCTGGCCGCGAACGCCGCGCTGCACGGCCGCGTGCACGGGCGGAACTTCCGGCTGGCGCTCAGCGCGACCGCCGAGACGCTCCGCATCGAGGTGAAGGATCCCCGTGCCGAGCGGCTGCCCTCCGTGCGGCCCAAAACCGACACCGGCGAGCCGCGCGAATCGGGGCACGGGCTGCTGCTCGTCGAGGAGTTGGCGGACCGCTGGGGTTTTCGGTCCGAGCTGATCGGCAAAACGGTCTGGGCCGAACTCGACCTCCCCGCCTGAGCCCGTCCCACCGGAGGCCCGGAAACCTGGATCCGGTGGGGTGCGCGCCGGTGCGGCGGGCCATCAAAAGCCAAGAACCCTGGGAAAGAACCCTCCCAACCCATCCAAACCTCACACTAGTCACCCGGACGGGTGATTCCGCCCAACTCGGCTGGCGCGAGGACGGATTGGCGCGGCAGGCTCGGGCACAACAACCCCAGACATGCGACGGCCCCCGGC
Source organism: Streptomyces botrytidirepellens (assembly GCF_003721215.1). NCBI lineage: Bacteria > Bacillati > Actinomycetota > Actinomycetes > Kitasatosporales > Streptomycetaceae > Streptomyces > Streptomyces botrytidirepellens. The sequence continues at coordinate 92,054 of NZ_RIBZ01000179.1, read as the reverse complement.
CGGGACTGGCATCCCGAGTCGAGGGCCTGACCACCGAGGAAGTAGGGCTTCCCGATGGCTGAGCAGCACCCTAGCGCGCCTGCGCGCGCCCTATCTCTCGTTCGCCGATCCGCCGGCGGAGTCACCCATGTGAGGGAACGACACCCGAACCGCTACACGATCGTCGGCAACCACCTCACCCAGCACCGCGAACTGTCCCTCACCGCGATCGGCCTCGCCGCGCACATCCAGTCGCTGCCGGACGGCGCGCCGGTGGACATCCGTACGCTGGCCGAGCGGTTCCCGGAGGGGCGGGAGCGGATCGCCGCCGCGCTACGGGAGTTGGAGGCGTACGGGTACCTCGAACGCGTCCGGGAGCGCACCTCGGACGGCCGGGTCGTGACCCGGACGTACGCGTACAACCACCCGGAAGCCACGCGCACCCGCCGCGCCCGCGAGTCGCAACCTGTGCAGCCCGTACGCGAGTCGCAACCCGTGCAGCCCGTACGCGAGCCGCAGCCCGCGCCGCCGCCCACCCGCCACACCCCCGAACCCGAGCCCGAGCCTGGACCCGCCCCGGCGCCCGTTGCCGCGACCGCGCCCACACCCGCCGCGGCCGCCATCCTCGCCACCCTCCGCCGCGACGACGACCGGTTACTGCTCTCCGAGCGCGACGTACGCCGCCTCGCCCCGGCCGTGGCCGCCTGGCTGGAGCGCGGCGCCGCGCCCGACGCCGTACGCCGCACCCTCAGTGCGAACCTTCCGCCCGACCTCCGCCACCCCGCCGCGTTCCTGGCGCACCGCCTCACCGCGCTGCTCCCGTCACCCCTCCCGGCGGCTCCCGCGCCCAGCCCCCGGTCGGTGGTCGTACCCCTCCGGAACTGCAACGGCTGCGACCGCGCCTTCCGCTCGCCCACCCCCGGTGCCCGCTGCCGCGACTGCCGCCACGCCGCCGCACCTGCGGCCGCGTGATCGGCTCGCCCGGAGCGCGGAGGAGTCGCATGGGGCGTATCGTCGTAAAAGGACTTTCGGAGGGGTGGATACCACCCTGCGCCGGAAAAGGCCGCACCTCATCTGGTCAACCCCTGTTGCTATGCAGATGGTCACCACGTCACCAGAGAGGTCAGGGATTGCCATGGCTACGGTGAGCAGCGTCCGGTACGTTTCCCCCTTCTCCTGGGTCAGCCTCAATGCGAACGAGGGGCTGGAGGTCTTCGCCCGCGGTTCCGACGGCACCCTTCAGCACAACTGGCAGACGGCCCCGAGCCGCAACGAATGGTCGGGGTGGAAATCGCTCGGCGGCAACCTGCAAGGCGACCCGGTCGTGGCCACGAACCTCGATGCTCGGATGGAGGCTTTCGTCCGCACTACGGACGGCAAGGTCCAGCACGCCTGGCAAACCGCCCCCCACAGCACCTCATGGTCGCGTTGGGAATCGCTCCCCGGCAACCCGTCCGCGGCAGGCATGCCGACCGTCGCCAGGGACTTCGACGGCCGACTGGAGGTTTTCGTCCGTGCCACGGACGGTTCCGTCCAGCACATCTGGCAAACCGCCCCGAACAACGGATGGCGAGATGATTGGAAAGTTCTCTTCGTCGACGACGTGATGGGCGACATGGCGGTCATCCAGGACTCCGATGGCCGACTGGAGGCCTTCGTCCGCGGCTACGACGACGAAAATGGGGTGCTCACCGTTCTGCACGCTTATCAGCGACCCCACGTCGACGGATGGGCCTTCGGCGAACTCGGCGGCACCCCGCAGGGCGACCCGACGGCCGTCTTGAACACCTCCGGCCAGCAGGAGGTCTTCGTCCTCGGCCCGAGCGGCTCCATCGAGCACATCTGGCAGACCAAGCCCAGCAATGGATGGGCCCCGGGGTGGACATCGCTCGGCGGCGACAATCCGGTGGGCACCCCCGCCGTCGGCGTGAACACCGATGGCCGGCTGGACGTCTTCACCCGTCAGGAAGGCGGCGCCCTCGAGCACATCTGGCAGACCAACCCCGCCCCCGACGGCCGGTGGTCGCCCCATTGGGCATCGCTCTACAACGGCGCCCTGCTCGTGATCGGCGACCCGGTGGTCGCCTCGAACGCCGACGGCCGCCTGGAGGTCTTCGCCCTCTTCGGCGACGGCACCATCAGGTGCACCTGGCAGAACACCCCCGGTGACGACACCGACTGGTCGGCCTGGCACTCGCTCGGCGTCCCCGGACAGTAGTCCTCCGGGGCCCCAGGGGGCTGCTCACGCCGCCGCGTGAGCAGCCCCCGGATCTTCGCGGATCTACCTTTTAGTTCTTCTCGCACTTCTTGGTGTCTTTGCTGACACCCATGATCTCGTTGATGTGCGCGAACTTGTACGTGCCCTGGGTCATTCCCTCGAAGCTGACGCACTTGTACCAGGGCGTCGCCCCGTCGTTCCAGAACTTGAAGGCAACCTTGGTCTTGAAGCCGCCCAGGCAGTGGTTGTTGTAGTACACCTTGGTGCTCGCGTATCCGGTCTTCCAGGAGAAGTTGATCCGCGAATTGTTTTCATTGCACTTGACGCTGCCCTTGCCCGCCTTCGGCGGGGGGCCCTGTACTGCCGCCGCGGTGGCGTCGGACGCCGAAGTGGGCGTCGCGAATGCCGGTGCGGACATCAGGCCGAGGGTGAGACCGGTGGCGGCGAGCATGCCTCCGGCCATGGTGAGCGTGCGCATGGATTCCCCCGTGGGAAGTCGCGTTTCAGATTGGTCGCGATCACTAAATGCTCCCGGGCCGGTAGGCGTCAACCCCTCATCCATAATGGGGCGTTGGGGTCATCAATGCTCACGGGGAGCTACGGCTTCCACGGCTGTAGAGGACGCGGGCGCGCGCCATATCGACAGACCCGTCCCCTGTGAAATCCAAGAAGTATTTTGTCTGCCATGCCTGAGTTCTGCTCGCCTGGCGATTGGTCGTGGTCACCCACGGTGGATAGACGCGGAAGCCACGCTTCCCGCCGGAGCCGCCACGGGACACGATGCCGTGCTCGCACAGCACGTCTCGCGGGTTGTGAGCAACGAAAGCCACTCGGGTCGTACAGCAGCGTGTTCGCCGCCAGCAAATCGTCGTGAAAATCCGCCCACGGCTCATTCGTCGCCATGCTCACATCCTGCCAGGGCCGTGTTCATCCGTGCCCATGGACATCCGTCCGCCATTATGGGGGAGAACATCCGATTTGCCTGGAGGTCTCGCATGCACCATGACGGCTTTCCTGCCCCGGATTCCGGGCTTCTCCTCACCCACTTTCTGACGGTGGCCGACGTGGCCCGGTCCCGCGCCTTCTACGCCGACGTCCTCGGTGGTGAAGTGGTGCTCGAGGAGAACCCCTGCACCATCAAGCTCGCCAACGGCTGGATCATCATGAACCCGGGCGGCGGCCCCACCCCGGACAAGCCGGACGTCACCCTGCGCCCGCCCGCCGACCCGAGCACGGTCAGCAGCTTCCTCAACCTCCGCGTCGCCGACATCGAGGCGTGTCACCGGGAGTGGAGCGCGAAGGGCGCCGAATTCCTCACGCCACCCATCGATCGCAAGGCCGAGGTGCGGTGCTATTTGCGCGACCCGGACGGCTATCTCATCGAAGTCGGCCAGGCCACCGGCATGATGCGCGGCGTCTACGCCGACCCGCCCGCCGGTGGTCACATGTAGAAGCGGACGGTCGTGCCCTCGGGGCCGGTGTGGACGCGGACGAGATCGGCGAGGTTGTTGACCGTCAACAGGCCCCGGCCTCCGGGCTCGTCGTGCTGGGGCGGGCGACGGCCTGCCAGTGGGTCCCGCAGCCATCCTCGGTCTCTCACCTCGCACACGATCTGCGTCCCGTCGTCCCAGACCGAGACGGTGCCCGAGCCGCCGCCGTGCCGCACGCTGTTGGTGGTCAACTCGGTGACGGCAAGCGAAAAGTCGTCCCATCGCTCACCTGTCAGACCGAGGCGCTTGGCCAGCTCGACGGCCAGGTCCCGCGCGCCGGGCAGACGGTCGGCGCCAAACGCGAATACGACGGCCCAGGGTGGTGGCACGAGGAGTTCATTGAATGCGGAGACAGCGCCGTCGGCGTCGTAGGCCGTACTGCGCTGCTCCCTGCCGTCGACGACGACAACGGGATGCGTGGTGTACGCGTCGGCAAGCCATCCGGCGTTGAGCCGTACGGCGTCGTAGGGGCACAGGATGGTGACCTTCCGGCCGCGGAAGGCCTTGTTGATCAGTGCCTCGTGCTGGACACAGGCCGGATATTCGGCCGGTGTACGGGCGGGCCAGATCGGCTCGCCGATGATCCGTACCCGCTCGGTGGGATGCGCGTCGGCGAACCCCCGCAGCACCTGGGGAATGATCCGCCCCGGGTTCCGCCCTGCCCGGCTCATGTCGGTGAACTGCACCTGTTCGGCGCTTGCGCCCAGCTCCGCGCGCAGTGGCCCGATGTTACTCGCGGGCACGGCCACCGCCACCGGCTCGCCCGCGGCCAGACCCTCCTCGATGAACGGGACCGTCCCGGCCACAAACTCCCGGACGCCTCGGTAGAACAAGGCCGGATGCGCGAAAGGCTCAGCCGCGCACATGCGTCATCGCCTCGATCGCCACCGAGTCGGGCAACAAGGCAGCCCATGTGCGCCACGGCGTTGGCGGCGGCCCCCTGATGACCAAGCGCCGCCTGCCGTCCAGGTCCTGGGCAGCCAGCACCAAGGCGGTCGCACCGCCGACATCGACGAACGTGAGCCCGGACAAGTCCAGCATCACGTCGCCACTTCTGCGGACAGCATCTTTGGCGCCTGCTCTCACGAGGCCCGGGTGGATTGGGTGACCTCGCCGGAGACGCGTATTCCAGTCCGGTCCGGGAGCGGGCGGATCTTCAGTGCGCTCACTCTTTTTTCGGCGGCCAGCCATGTGCCCGACCGGTCCGAGGCGCCCACGTTCGCACCTCCACCGGCCTCGACGCCGGAAGCACCACCTCTTTCACCGTAGCTCGGTAAGGGGGACCTACCAAGGGACACCCTGTTGCTCGCTCTCAGTGACCGTACGGAGATCGACTGGCCGCGGCGGTAAAAGGGATGCCGTGGTGTCCGACCGCGCTGTTAGCGGCTCATTCAAACGGGAGGACGGGGGCAGCACGTGGCAGCGGCCACGTTTCGTATCGGCTGCCAGGTCGCCCTCGCCTGGCTCCTCGGCCACTCACCGGTCATGGTTAACGCCGCGGGTTCCCTCGGCATCGCTGCTCGCCGCGCTGGTCAGGATCGCGCTTGCGACAACGTCGAAGAGGTGATCGGCGCGTGGCGCCAGCGAGGGTTGATCACCGATCCAGGCGAGCGCCGCTACCAGTGCGAACAAATCGGCGCCATCAATGTCGGTCCGCGCCATGCCCGCGGCCTGGGCACGGGTGAGAAGCCGTGCGCCGGCCGCGCGCAGGGTGACGCACGAAGCGTGGAGTGCAGACTCGGTGTCCTCGATGGCGGCTGCCATCAGCACGGTCACGCCGCGGTACTCGGTTGTCCACGCGGTGCAGTCGCGTAGCCACGAAACGAGAGCGTCTTCGGGCGAGCTCGACGTCTCAAGCTCGCCTGCCTTTGCCGTCAGTTCGCCGAAGCTCGTATGGAGCAGGGCTTCGAGCAGCGCCTCGCGCGTCGGGAAGTGCCGCAGGAGCGTCGCGAGCCCGACGTCGGCTCTGCGTGCGATGTCGCGCAGGGACACGTCGACGCCGTGCTCGGCGATGGCGGTGCCCGCTACTGCCAGCAGGTGGTCGCGGTTCTTCCTGGCGTCGGCTCTCATCCGTCCTTCTTGACTATTCGGATCAGTGGTCCGTATATTCCGGATCAGTGATCCGATTACCTGGACCGCTGATCCGAATAAGTCTATCCCGCGGCGCGAGCAGGAGAAAAGCGTGTCCACACACACAATGAGGGCCATCCGGCTGCACGACTTCGGCGGCCCCGAGGTGCTGCGTCACGAGGAGGCGCCGGTTCCCCAGCCAGGGCCGGGCGAGGTGCTCGTCCGCGTGCACGCGGTCGGCATCAACCCTCCTGACTGGTACGCGCGTGAGGGAATGCCCGACGTTCCTCCTGAGGTCAAGCCCACGTTCGATCTCCCCCTGATTCCGGGGACCGACGTCTCAGGCGTCGTAGAAGCCGTCGCGGCCGACGTCAACGGCTTCGCGGCCGGAGACGAGGTGGCCGGCCTCCTGCGCTTCCCCACCCTTCTCCAGGCCGGCGCGTACGCCGAGTACGTCACCGCGCCGGCATCGGACTTCGCACTCAAGCCGGCCGGCGTTGACCACGTGCGGGCCGCCGGCCTGGCCATGTCGGGGTTGACGGCGTGGCAGTTCCTGATCGAGCTCGGGCACGACCACCCCTCGCCGTTCCAGGAGGCCCAGCACCGCCCGACGGCACTCGACAGCGAGACCACGGTGCTCATCAACGGCGCTGCCGGTGGCGTGGGGCACCTCGCTCTCCAGCTGGCCAAGTGGAAGGGAGCCCGCGTCATCGCCGTGGCCTCCGGCGCCCACGAGACGTTCCTGCGCGAGCTCGGCGCCGACGAGTTCATCGACTACACCAAGGAGCGGCCCGAGGAAGTCGCCGGTGACGTCGATCTCGTCCTGGACACCGTCGGGGGTCCCGACACCAGGCGCTTCCTGAGCACCATCAAGCGCGGCGGCGCGCTCTTCCCGGTGTTCCCTGGCGGTTTCAGCGAAGAAGAGACCGCGAAGCTGGACGTCACGGTCTCGAGCGCGCAGGTCCGCTCGAGCGGCACGCAGCTCACCGAACTGCTACGCCTGCTCGACGCGGGCACGCTGCGCGTCGGGATCGACAGCACCTTTGCGCTCGCGGATGCCCAAGCGGCGCACGAGCGCGCCGCCCGGGGGCACATCCAGGGCAAGATCGTGCTCACGGTCGCTTAGGAACGAGCCGTTTCACCGACGCGTCCGGACTCCCGTCCGCTGGGCGCCCGCGGCCATCAAGATGCCGATGCGGAGAGCTTGGGGCGAGTCTGGCGACCAGGCGGCCCGGCGGGAGCGCCTGGCCGCCGCTGTCGCTGCGGGCGGTCGATCTTTCGCCCGCCAACCGACCACGAACGAGGCTTGATATGACGGCCACTGCGGCTTTCGGCTGGGGAAGCAGCCACCTCGACACAACGCCAGCGGGAGAGGTGGATCTCGACCCTGCAGAGCGGTTCGCCGTCCAGCAGACGCTGGCCCGCTACGCCTTCGCCCTGGATCACGGAGATCTGGTGACGTTGGCGGGCGTCCTGACCGAAGACGCCACCATGACGCTCACGATCGCCGGTGAGATCGAGCAAGGCCCCTTCATCGGACGCGCGGCGATACTCGACTTGACGCGGAATGCGACGGAAGCGCAAACCGATCAGCGCAGGCACAACCTGACCAACATGGTCTTCCGCAGCGCGGACGCCGGCACGGCAGTGGTGTGGGCCTACCTCATGCTGACGTCGAACGCAGGTGGAAGCCCGACCGTGATCACGACCGGCTTCTACACGTTCACGCTGCAGCACACCGAAGGCGAGTGGCGTATCGCGAAACTGTTCGTCGGTATGGACAACGCCGTATGAAGCGCAGCGACCACTGAAGCGTGGATCGACTGCCCCGTCCTGGCCCTGCACGGAGGGGCCGGCCCCTTCGCCCCCGACCCCGCGGCCCTGGCCCCCTTCGCCGGGGCCGCCGGTGCGCGGGGAGCTGCGCACCTGGCCCGACGGCGAGCACACGCTCTCAGTCCGGCTGGCGGCGCAGTCCCGCGATGAGGAGTTCGACCAGACGGCGCGGGTCGTAATGGGCATCGCTGCCCGCGCCGATGCAGAGGTTTCCCACGCCGCGCATCAGCTGGTACGCCTCCACCCCGGAGCGGATCTCGCCGGCCTCGGCCGCGGCGTCGAGGAGTTGGGTGCACACGGGCACGAGGCGGTCGAGGAAGTAGGCGTGCAGAGTGTCGAAGCCGGAGCTGTCGGACTGGAGCACGGCGGCGAGGCCGTGCTTGGTGACCAGGAAGTCGACGAAGAGGTTGATCCATTGCCCCAGCGCGGCGTGCGGGCTCGCGCTGGAGGCCAGCAGGGCGGGTCCGGCCTCGGCGCACGCTTCGACCTGGTGCCGGTAGACGGCGATGATGAGGTCCGCCCGGGTGGGGAAGTGGCGGTAGATCGTGCCCATGCCGACGCCCGCCTCGGCCGCGATGTCGCGCACGGGCGCCTCCACGCCTGACCGGACGAAGACCGTGGCGGCCGCGTCGAGCAGCGTCTCCTTGTTGCGCCGGGCGTCCTTCCTTTTGGACGGGGCCGCGCGCCCCGTGCCGTCCCCGCCCTTGCCGCCGTCGTTCACCGTGCCGCTCCCTTCGCCATCGCACTTGCCAAAACGGAACAGCGTTCCGTATTGTCCAAACGGAACGAGGTTCCGTTTGTTCATGATGTCAGCTCCACCCGTAATGGAGGAACACCGTCATGCTCTACCGCACCCTGGGCCGCACCGGCGTGCAGGTCAGCACCCTCGCGCTCGGCGCGATGAACTTCGGCGCGATCGGGCGCACCACCCAGGACGAGGCCACCGCCATCGTCGACGCCGCCCTCGAAGGCGGGATCAACGTCATCGACACCGCCGACATGTACGGCGGCGGCGAGTCGGAGGAGATGGTCGGCAAGGCCATCGTCGGCCGCCGCGACGACATCGTGCTGGCCACGAAGGCGGGCCTGCCCATGGGGGAGGAGCGCAACCACCGGGGCAGTTCGCGCCGTTGGCTGGTCACCGCGCTGGACAACAGCCTGCGCCGCCTCGGCGTCGACCACGTGGACCTCTACCAGATCCACCGGTGGGACCCGAGCACCGGCGACGAGGAGACGCTGTCGGCCCTGACCGACCTCCAGCGCGCGGGCAAGATCCGGCACTTCGGCACCTCGACCTTCCCCGCCTACCGCCTCGTCCAGGCCCAATGGGTCGCCCGCGAGCACCACCTGAGCCGTTACGTCACCGAACAGCCCAGCTACTCGATCCTCCAGCGCGGCGTCGAGACGCACGTCCTGCCCGTGACCGAGCAGTACGGCCTCGGCGTGCTGGTGTGGAGCCCGCTGGCCTCGGGCTGGCTGTCGGGCGCGGTCCGCGCGGGCCGGTCCATCGCCACCAGCCGCTCGACGTTCATGCCGGAACGCTTCGACACCACGATCCCCGCCAACCGGGCCCGGCTCGAGGCCGTCGAGCGGCTGGCCAAGGTCGCCGACGACGCCGGTCTGACGATGATCCAGCTCGCGCTCGGCTTCGTCACCGCGCACCCCGCCGTCACCAGCGCCCTCATCGGCCCCCGCACCCTGGACCACCTGCACGCCCAACTCGCCGCCGCCGACACCGTGCTCCCGGCCGACGTACTCGACGCGATCGACGCCATCGTCGCCCCCGGCACCGACCTCGCCCCGCACGAGAAGTACGACACCCCGCCCGCGCTGCTCGACCCGTCCCTGCGCCGCCGCTGACGCCAACTCGCGGGCCAACTCGCGTGCCCGGAAATCCGTTGATGTTCCTGGTGGCGACCGCTAGGTTCAGCCGGGTGACTGCCGGGTCGGCCCCAGAGGGCCATGCACGAGTGAGGCGCCCGGCCTCGGCGTGAGGCCGGGGCGGGCCAGGGCCCCGCCCCTCCATCTCCGTGTTCTTCGTCCGCATCGCGACCACCGCGACCACGACAACACCGGAGATGCCTCACGTGTCCGTACACGACATCCACCTGAACCACACCGCCGTTTACGCCTCGGACCGGCACTGGTCGGCCGAGTTCCTCGCCACGGTCCTGGACCTGGAGGTCGGCGCCCCGTTCGGCCCGTTCCTGCCCGTCGACCTCGGCAACGGCGTCACGCTCGACTACTACGAGAAGCGGGACGAGCCGATCCAGCCGCAGCACTACGCGTTCCTCGTCCCCGAGGAGCGCTTCGACGCCATGATCGCCCGCCTGGAGTCGGCCGGGGTCACCTACTACGCGGACCCCGGCCACACCGACCCCGGCCGGATCAACACCCTCTTCGGCGGCCGCGGTGCGTACTTCGACGACCCGGACGGCCACAACATGGAGATCATGACCCGGCCGTACGTCCGGCCGTGATCCCCCAGCGCTACGGCGCCAGGATGTCCAGCTCGCGCAGGGCGCCCATGGTGATCTCCCGGGTGTAGCGCTCGGCGCGCTCCGCGTCCCGCGCGCGGACCGCTTCGGCGACCCGGACGTGGAGGGTGACCGCCTCCGGGTCCGGGTCGCTGAACATCACCCGGTGCTCGGTGCGGCCCGCCAGGACCTCGGCGACCACGTCGCCGAGCCGCGCGAACATCTCGTTGCCCGAGGCGCGCAGGATCGTCCGGTGGAAGGCGACGTCGTGGACGAGGTAGGCGGGGAGCTGCTGGCCGCGGGAGGTGGCGACCATGTTGAGGGCGTGCTCGGTCAGCTCGGCGCACTGGGCGGCGGTGGCCTGCTCGGCGGCCAGGGCGGCCGCGGCCGGTTCGATGGCCGAGCGCAGGGAGGTCAGGGAGCGCAGCTGGCGGGGGCGGTCGGGGCCCGCCAGCCGCCAGCGGATGACCTGCGCGTCGAAGACGTCCCACTCCTCCGGGGGGAGGACGGTCACGCCGACGCGGCGGCGGGAGCGGACCAGGTGCATGGACTCCAGGACCCGCACCGCCTCGCGGACCACGGTCCGTGAGACGTCGAAGCGCTGCTCCAGCTCGTCGGTGCGCAGCACCGTCCCCGGCGGGTAGTCGCCCGCGGTGATCGCGGGCCCGAGGGACGCCAGCAACCGAGCGTGCAGTCCCCGCCCCGTGACGGGCCCCTGGTTGTCCATGGAGTCAGCCTACGTGGCCGCCGCTCTCGATTTAAGTATGACTTTTAAATCACGAACTCTTGAATACGTCGTATCAGTGGGGTTGAGTGTGCTGCCAGCGGTGCCGAGGTCGAGACCGACAGTCGAGGAAGACAGCACCGGAGCAGACAGCGAGGTTTTCCACATGCATGCCCCCCTGGTCGTCGTCATGGGAGTGTCCGGCACGGGCAAGACCACGATCGGCCCCCTGCTGGCGGACGCGCTCGGCGTGCCGTACGCCGAGGCCGACGACTTCCACCCGCCGGCCAACATCGCCAAGATGTCGGCCGGGACCCCGCTGGACGACGAGGACCGCAGGCCGTGGCTGGACGCCATCGGTGCCTGGGCCCATGAGCACGTCGGTCACGGCGGTGTGGTCAGCTGCTCCGCGCTCAAGCGGATCTACCGGGACCGGCTGCGCGCCGCCGAGCCCGGGGTCGTCTTCCTGCACCTCACCGGTGAGCGCAAGCTGATCGCCGACCGGATGAAGGAGCGCAAGGGCCACTTCTTCTCCGGGGAGATGCTCGACTCGCAGCTCGCCACCCTGGAGCCGCTCCAGCCGGACGAGCACGGCGTCGCCGTGGACATCGCCCCGGACCCCGAGATCATCACCGAGCGGGCCGTCGCCGCACTGCGGCAGCGGCAGCCCGGACACCAGTAGCTTCACGTTAGGAACCCTCCGTGACCAGACTCAGCGTCGAGATGCTGGCAGCGGACACCGTCGACCCGATCACGTCGGCCGGTCACGCACAGCTGGGCATAGCCGTCCTCGTCGGCATAGCCGTACTCGTCCTGCTCATCACCAAGACCAAGCTGCATGCGTTTTTGTCGCTGACGATCGGCTCGCTGGCGCTCGGCGCCGTCGCGGGGGCGCCGCTCGACAAGGTCATCACCAGCTTCTCCGGCGGGCTGGGCGACACGGTGGCGGGCGTCGGCGTGCTGATCGCCCTCGGCGCGATCCTCGGTAAGCTGCTCGCCGACTCCGGGGGCGCCGACCAGATCGTGGACACGATCCTCGCCAAGGCGAGCACCCGGACGATGCCCTGGGCGATGGTGCTCATCGCGGGGATCATCGGCCTGCCGCTCTTCTTCGAGGTCGGCATGGTGCTGATGATCCCGGTGGTGCTGCTGGTCGCCAAGCGCGGCAACCTCTCCCTGATGCGGATCGGCATACCGGCGCTCGCGGGTCTGTCCGTGATGCACGGCCTGGTGCCGCCGCACCCCGGCCCGCTCGCCGCGATCGACGCGGTCCACGCCGACCTGGGCGTCACCCTGGCGCTCGGCGTCCTCATCGCGATACCGACCGCCGTCATCGCGGGCCCGGTCTTCTCGCGCTTCGCCGATCGCTGGGTCGACGTCACCCCGCCGGACCGGCTGATGCCGACGCGTCCCTCGGAGGACCTGGAGCGGCGGCCCGGCTTCGCCGCGACCGTGTGCACCGTGCTGCTGCCGGTCGTGCTGATGCTCATCAAGGCGCTGGTCGACATCGCCGTGGACGACCCGGAGAACTCCGTCCAGCGGATCGCCGACGTCATCGGCAACCCCCTGGTCGCCCTGCTGGCGGCGGTGCTCGTGGGCATGGTCACCCTCGGCCGCGCGGCGGGCTTCACCCGGGACCGCATCGCCACCACCGTGGAGACCTCGCTCGCCCCGATCGCCGGGATCCTGCTGATCGTCGCGGCGGGCGGTGGCTTCAAGCAGACGCTCATCGACATCGGCGTCGGCAACATGATCATGGACATCTCGAAGGAGTGGAACGTTTCGGCGCTGCTGCTCGCCTGGCTGATCGCGGTCGCGATCCGGCTGGCGACCGGCTCGGCGACCGTGGCCACGATCTCCGCGGCCGGGCTGATGGGGCCGCTCACCGCCGACATGTCCACCACACACGTGGCCCTGCTGGTGCTGGCCATCGGCGCCGGATCCCTCTTCTTCAGCCATGTCAACGACGCGGGATTCTGGCTGGTCAAGGAGTACTTCGGGATGAGCGTGGGGCAGACGGTGCGGACCTGGTCCGTGATGGAGACGGTCATCTCGGTCGTCGCGCTCGGCTTCGTCCTGCTGCTGTCACTGGTGATCTAGCGCTGAGCCGGCACCGGGGATTTTGAGAACCGAGAGGGTACGAACGCCATGACGACACATCCGCTCTTCGACATCACGGGCCGCACCGCCCTGGTCACCGGCTCCAGCCGCGGCATCGGCCACGCGCTCGCCCGCGGCCTGGTGGAGGCGGGCTGCACGGTGGTCCTCAACGGCCGCGACCAGCAGGCCCTGGACAAGGCCGCGGCCGAACTCGGCGGCGCGGAGGCGGGCGTGCACACCGCCGCCTTCGACGTCACCGACGGCCCGGCCGTCGCCGCCGGGATCGCCGACGTGGAGGAGCGGGTCGGCCCCCTCGACATCCTGGTCAACAACGCCGGGATGCAGAACCGCGCACCGCTGCTGGAGTTCACCGACGAGGCCTGGCGGCAGATCGTGGACACCAACCTGACCAGCGCGTTCCTGGTGGGCCGGGAGACCGCGCGGCGCATGACCGCACGCGGCCACGGCAAGATCGTCAACATCTGCTCGCTCCAGAGCGAGGTGGTCCGCCCCGGCATCGCCCCCTACTCGGCGACCAAGGGCGCGCTGAAGATGCTCACCAAGGGCATGTGCGCCGACTGGGGCCCGTACGGCATCCAGGTCAACGGGGTCGGCCCCGGCTACATCGAGACCGAGCTGACCCGGCCGCTCGTCGAGGACGAGCAGTTCAGCACCTGGGTGCGCGGCCGGACCCCGGCGGGCCGCTGGGGCCGCACCGAGGACCTGATCGGGGCGCTGCTCTACCTCGCCTCGCCCGCCGCCGACTTCGTCAGCGGGCAGGTGCTGTACGTCGACGGCGGCATGACGAGCCAGCTGTGAAGCACATGACAGAGGAGGCAGGGCGGATGGTGCTGGGCTGTGTGATCCATGGACAGGGCGACCTGCGGGTCGACGAACTCCCCGAACCGGAGGTGGCGCCCGGACAGGCGCTGGTGGCGATCCGCTACGGCGGGATCTGCGGGTCGGATCTCCACTACCACCAGCATGGCGGCGTGGGCGACTTCCGGCTGAAGCAGCCCATGGTGCTGGGGCACGAGGTCGTCGGCACGGTCGTGTCGTACGGCGAGGGCGCGGATGGGCCCGCCCCCGGCACCCCGGTCGCCGTGCACCCGGCAACGCCGTGCGGGGTGTGCCCTGAATGCGCCGGCGGCCGCGCCAACATCTGTAGCGACACCCGCTACCTGGGCAGCGCGGCGCGCTTCCCCCACGTCCAGGGCGGGTTCGCGTCCCGTATCGCCGTCCCGGCCGGGCAGCTGCGGGTCCTGCCCGAGGGGCTGGAGCCGCGCCGGGCGGCGCTCGCCGAACCGCTGTCCGTCGCCCTGCACGCGGTGCGCCGCGCGGGCGATCTGACGGGACGCCACGTGCTGATCACCGGCTCCGGGCCGATCGGCTGTCTGGCCGTCGCCGCCGCCCGCGCGGCGGGCGCGGCGAGCATCACGGCGACCGATGTGCTGCCCCGGGCCCTGGAGTTCGCGGCGGCGGCCGGTGCGACGGCGTGCGTACGGGCCGACGACCCGGACGACCCGAACTGGCCCTCCGACGCGGTGGACGTCGCGATCGAGGCGTCGGGCGTGGCCGCCGGGCTCGACACCTGTCTGCACCGGGTGCGGCGCGGCGGGGTCATCGTCCAGCTCGGCATGCTGCCGCCGGGGCAGAGCCCGTTCGCCGGAAACCTGCTGGTCGCCCGGGAGATCGACCTGCGCGGCGCGTTCCGCTTCCACGAGGAGTTCGACGACGCGCTGCGGCTGCTGGCGACGGAGCCGTCGTTCGACGCGCTGATCAGCGGGGTGCGGCCGGTGGGGGAGGCGGTGGAGGCGTTCGCCCAGGCGGCCGACCGCCGCGAGTCCTGCAAGGTGCTGCTGGACTTCGAGGCCTGATCTATCGGCAACTGTCCGTCGCCCCTGGTGCCGCACCGGGGCGGCGGACGCCGCTACTCCAACCGCGGCGCTCAGCCCGACGACGGTCCCTGCTCAGGGCGTTGGGCACCGACCAGTTCGCCCGCCGACCCGGAGTGATGCCACCCGCGATGTCGGCGCGCCCCTCTGAGAGGGGCACCCTCTTGGACTGGGCGACGCGAGCTGCAAGGTGGCGACGGAGCTTTGGGGGCGGAGTGCGGCCGGACAGTGGACCAGGTGCCGGTCCCCGCCGTTCCCCCGGCATGACGAAGGGGCCTGCTCGCGCGGCTCGCGAGCAGGCCCCGTACGCGTACGTGCTTACTTCGTGAAGCCGTAGGTCAGCAGCTTCTTCGCGTCCGCGGTGCGGTTGGGGACCGAGGACGAGGCGAGGACGGTGCCGATGACCGTCTTGCCGCTGCGGGTGGCGGCGAAGACCAGGCAGTACTTGGCCTCCGGGCCCGATCCGGTCTTCACGCCGATGGTGCCCGAGTAGGTGCCGAGCAGCGGGTTGGTGTTCTCCCACGTCATGTTGCGGTAGCCACCGCTCTTGGTGACGGTCTTCTGGGTCGTCTTCTTCGTCTTCACGACCGAGCGGAACGTCGAGTACTTCATCGCGCTGCTCGCGAGCTTCGTCAGGTCGCGCGGCGTGGAGTAGTTCTTGCCGTGCCCTATGCCGTCGAACGAGTCGAAGTTCGTGTTCTTCAGGCCCAGGCTCTTGGCGGTGGAGTTCATCTTGCCGATGAACGACTTCACCCGCGCGGCGCGGGTCGAGCCGCTGCCGAACTTGTCGGCCAGGGCGTACGCGGCGTCACAACCGGACGGCAGCATCAGCCCGTAGAGCAGCTGGCGGACGGTGACCTTGTCGCCGACGATCAGACGGGCCGAGGAGGCCCAGTTGTTGTCGACGATGTAGTCGCTGTACGCCTTCTGGATCGTGACCTTGGAGTTCAGGTTGAGGTTCGGCTGGGCCAGAACCACCCGGGCGGTCATGATCTTGGTGGTGGAGCCGGTGGAGAGACGGGTGTCGGCGGCCTTCTTGTAAAGGTCCTTGCCCGTCCCGTTGTTCATCACGTACCCGCCCTTGGCGGTGATCGTGGGCGCAGCGGCGGTGGCGGCCTGCGCCGGGACGAACGCCCCGGAGGCCAGCACGGATCCCGCGGCGAGAACGCTCAGCGCGGAGAGGCGACGCATGCGCTTGGTGGTGGTTTTCAAATGAATACTCCAAATGTCCCATCGGCGTCGGCGCGGCCGTCCAGAGGGAAAGCCGTCGAGTCGGGGACGCATGAGAGCGGTCAATGGATGTGCGCTCCGCGATGGTAGCCGTACCCGCTGTGCGATTTCCCGTCGTATCGTCCTACGCGCCCAAGGTGGTGAGATATCCGGTCACCTCGTCCGCCCGGTCGGCCGCGCACCCCACGTACCCGTCCGGTCGGATGACGAAGACGCCCTGATCCGCGTACCCGGCGCGGAGGTGTCCGTCCGGGTCGAGCAGATCGGGTGCCGGGCCGCCGACACGATACGTACGCACGGACGCGCGGTCGGGGGCGGGCGGTTCCGCGCCGCCGAGTGCGAGCACCGTCACATGCGGGCCGCGGAAGGCGTCGAAGAGGTGGAACGGGGTGCCGTCGGGGAGCGTGCAGGGGGCGTCGGGCGCGCGGTCACCCGCCCGCAGCGCGGTCGCGTCGTGCGGTGTCCGCCGGTCGACGGCGAGGGCCGTGCCGCGGTACGTCAGCCCCAGCTGGTGCACCTCCGCCGTGCGCCGGGGCTCCTTCGCGTCCGCGTCGCCCGCCGCGCCCTCCGCCTCGGCGCGGTGGATGCGGGTGCTGATGCCCAGCACCCCGGCGGCGACGGGCATCCGCTCCTCCTCGTAGCTGTCCAGCAGTACGGGATCGGCGCCGCCGCGCAGTACGGCGCCCAGCTTCCAGCCGAGGTTGTACGCGTCCTGGACGCTGGTGTTGAGGCCCTGGCCGCCCGCGGGGGAGTGGATGTGCGCGGCGTCGCCCACCAGGAAGACCCGCCCCTCCCGGAACTGTTCCGCCATCGCCGCCCGAGCCCGGAACGGTGACGCCCACCGCACCTCGCCCACCTCGGACTCCGCCAGATGCGTCCGGTCGACGATCAGCCGCCGCACCGCCTCCGGGTCCGGGTCGGGTACGGCGTCCTTGTCCTCGTACTGGGCCACCGCCTGGAAGAGGCCGGTCCCGGCGAGCGGGCACAGCGCGAGGGCGCCGCCCTTGGCGTGCTGCCACACGTGCCAGTGGTCGCGGTCCAGGCCGGTCGGGCCGGTCAGCGTGACGTCCGCGACCAGCAGCGGATGCGGGTCGACGGTCTCGCCCGCCATGGCTATGCCGAGCGCCTTGCGGACCGTGCTGCGGCCGCCGTCGGCGGCCACGGCGTAGGCCGCCCGTACGGTGCCGGTCGAGCCGTCGGCGTAGGAGAGGTGCGCGATGACGCCGTCCGCGTCCTGTGTGAGTCCCGTGCACGCCGCGCCGAACTCGACCTCGCCGCCCATCTCGCGCAGCCGCGCGTACAGGATCTCGGCGGTCCGCCACTGCGGCAGCATCCAGATGTCGTGGTACGGGGTGCCCGGGGTCGGGCCGGTGCGGACGATCATCTCGAACGCGCCGAGCCGCCGACCGTCCTCCCACCCCATCATCGGCGGATACGGCCCGCCCGCCGCGCGGACCGCGGCCATGACGCCGAGGTCGTCGAACACCTCCTGTGTCCTCGGCTGGAGCCCCTTGCCGCGCGACCCCGGGAACAGCCGCTCGCCGCGCTCCACGATGCGCGCCGCGACGCCGCGCCGGGCGAGGTCGATGGCCAGGGTGAGCCCGGCCGGGCCTGCCCCGATGATCAGCACTTCCGCTTCCTTAACGTCGTTAAATGCCATGGCATCGAGAGTGCGCTTAACATTGTTAAATTGTCAAGGGGGGCGAGGCTGAGCTGCGAGGATGACCCCATGGCGACAACGCGACTGGACCGGGACCAGGTGGTGGACGCCGCGCTGCGGCTGCTCAACGAGGTGGGCCTCGAAGGGCTCACCCTGCGCCGCATCGCCAAGGAGCTGAACGTCCAGGCGCCCGCCCTTTACTGGCACTTCAAGAACAAGCAGGCGCTGCTCGACGAGATGGCCACCACGATCTTCCTGCGGCTGGCCGAAGAACCGGGGAACCTCGATGAGGCGATGACCTGGCAGGAACGTCTCATCGAGGGCCAGCACGCCCTGCGCCGAGCCCTGCTGCGCTACCGCGACGGGGCGAAGGTCTTCAGCGGCACCCGCTTCACCCGCACCGACCACGCCGTCACCATGGAGGCCCACCTGCGCGCCTTCGTGGCCGCGGGCTTCACCCCGGGCGCCGCGGCCCGCGCCTCGTTCATCGCGTACGCCTTCACCCTCGGGTTCGTGACCGAGGAGCAGGCCGTCGAGCCCATGCCGGGCGAACGCGCCCCCGGCTACGACGTCGCGGAACGGGCCGACCTCATCGGCCCCGACTACCCGCTCGCGGCCGCCGTCGGCGCGGACCTCTTCCTGGACTACGACGCCCGCTTCGAGGAGGGCCTGCGCACGATCGTCGCGGGCATCGAATCCACGCTGGGCCCGGCGGCACAATGACCGCATGACGATCGACTCCGCGACCGCCCACGCCTGGGCGGCCCTCGGCGGCCCACCCGCCCTCGCCGAGCGGATCACGTACGCCCCGGCGGGCGAGGTGCTCCCCGCCCGGCTGCCGGTACGGCAACTGGCCCGGGCCACCGTGGGGGTGTGCTCGCTGGCCGCCGCCGAACTGGCCGCGCGGCGCGGTGGCGGTGCGGTCCCCGCCGTACGGGTGGAGGAGGGCGCGGTCGCCACCGCGTTCATCAGCGAACGCCACCTGCGCATCGACGGCCGCCGCCCCACCACCTTCGCCCCGCTGTCGGGCTTCTGGCGCACGGCCGACGGCTGGGTGCGCACCCACGCCAACTACCCCCACCACCGTGCCCGGTTGCTGTCCGCGCTGGGCCTGCCGGAGCAGGGCGACGCCGATGCCCTCGCCGCCGAACTGGTACAACGCCAGTCGCGCGAGATCCAGGAGACGGCGTACGCGGCGGGCGCCCTGGCCGTGGCCGCCGTGGAGCCCGTCGAGAGCGAAATCCCCTTGAGCGGTATGCCGTTGGTCGAAGGCGTGCCCACGGGCGAGGCCCTGTCCCGCCCCCTGTCTCCTGCCGCGCTGCCCGCCGAGGGAATCCGCGTCCTGGACCTGACCCGGGTCATCGCCGGTCCGGTCGCCACCCGCACCCTGGCCCTGCTGGGCGCGGACGTCCTACGCGTCGACTCCCCGCGCCTCCCCGAGGACCCCGACGCCCACGCCGACACCGGCTTCGGCAAGCGCTCGACCCGCCTGAACCTCGCCGACCCCCACGACCGCCGCACCTTCGACGAACTCCTCGCCCAGGCCGACGCCGTGGTCACCGCCTACCGCCCCGGCGCCCTCGACCGCTACCTCACCCACCACCCCGGCCTGATCGTCGCCCAGCTCAACGCCTGGGGCTGGACCGGCCCGTGGGCCGACCGACGCGGCTTCGACAGCCTGGTCCAGGCCGGAACCGGCATCGCCCTGACCGAGGCCGCCGCCGACGGCCACCCCGGCGTCCTCCCCGCCCAGGCCCTCGACCACGGCACCGGCTACCTGATCGCCGCGGGTGTCCTCCGCGCCCTGACCGACCGCGCCGACACCGGCACCGCCCGCCACCTGCGCTTCTCCCTGGCCGGAACGGCATCGTGGCTGATGCGCGGCATCACCCCCACCCCACCGCCCGACGGGACGTACGCCCCCGACCCCTGGCTGACCGAGCGCCCCTCCCCATACGGCCACCTCCGCCACGCCCTCCCCCCGATCGCGTACGACGGCGCTCCCCGCGACTGGACCCGCCCACCCGGCCACTGGGGTACCGACGCCCCGACGTGGGGCTGAAATACCGTCGTCGAGGCCGGGTCAGGCGGGGCCGAGCCCGGTGAACAGGGACTTGGTCACCATGTCGGCTCCCTGTGCCGGGGTCAGCTCGGGCATCTCGTGCGAAGCCATGTTGGTGAGATGAACCAGCAGGGAGCGGGCCCAGCGGTCCGGAAGGCCCGGGCGGATGAATCCTTCGCGGACCGCGCGGACCATGAAGGCGTCGAGCTGCTCGATCAGCCGACTGAGGCGGGCGGCCGCCGCTTCGTCCTGTACCTGCTGCACGTCCACCGGCCACCGCCTGCTGGCCGTGATGATGCCCTCCGCGTACCGGTGCAGCGCCGCGACCACGGGCGCCTCGTCCAGCCGGGCCCGGGAGAGGGCTTCCTCGCAGGCGTCGAGCTTGGCCGTGTGGACGGCGGCCATGAGAGCCTCGCGGGTCTTGAAGCGGCGGTAGACGGTGCGGCGGTCGACGCCTGCCGCCTGGGCGATGGTCGCGATGCTCGTGCCGGGGTCCCGCGCGAGCAGGCGTGCTCCGGTCTGTAGGACCGCGTCCAGGTTGCGTGCCGCGTCAGCTCTCATCGTGACCGGAGCATACGCAGGAGTGGTGCTGACAGGCCAGAAGATGCCATATCGCTCTTGCTAATCTCTCGTTAAGTGTCACATAGTTGTGGTGGTTGATCCGTCGGGCGTGCGCCGTCGCGCGCCGTTCCTCGCTCTGGAGTCATGCGTGAGCTCGGTCCATATGTCTGAAAAGCTGAAAAAGGCCCTCGATGCCCGGGTCTTCGTCACTGTGGCGACCCTCCAACCCGACGGCAGCCCGCACCAGTCGGTGGTCTGGGTGGGGCGGGACGGCGACGACCTGTTCTTCGTGACGGGTGTCGACAAGCTCAAGGTCCGCAATCTGCGGCGCGATCCGCGGCTGAGCGTGACGGTCAACCCGCCCGACGAGCCCTACGGGTACGCGGTCATCAGCGGCACCGCGCGATTCGAGAGCGCGGGCAGCCGGGAGCGGATGGACGAACTGGCCGTCAAGTACACCGGCGTGACGTACGCGGAGCACCACCCGGAGTCGTACGCCACCCTCCCGGAACTGGTCACCGTCCGCCTCACCCCCGAAAAGATCGCGGCCCGCTTCCTATGAGCCGAACGATGAAGACCTATGTCATCACCGGAGGCACGGACGGCATCGGCAAGGCCCTGGCCCTCACCTACCTGGAACGAGGGCATGAGGTGATGGTCGTCGGGCGCAGCGCGGAGAAGGGCGAGGCGTGGCTGGAGGCCGCGCGGCACCATGGTGCGGCCGCGCGGGCGCACTTCGTGCGGGCCGATCTGAGCCTGGTGTCCGAGACCAGAGCGGTGATCGACCGTATCCGGACGGCCTTTACGAAAATCGACGCCCTGGTGCTGTGCGCCCGGCATTTCCGGACCACCCGCTTGGTCACCGCCGAAGGCTTCGAGAACACCTTCGCGCACTTCTACCTGAGCCGCTTCGTCCTGTGCCACGAACTGGCCGACGTGCTCGAAGCAGCCAATACACCGGTCATCCTCAACGTCGCCGGACCCGGCGGCGATGGTGAAATCCACTGGGCGGATATGCAACTTGAACGGGCGTACGACGGCCAACGGGCGCTCGCCCAAGGTGGACGACTCAACGACCTGCTCGGCGTCGGCTTCACGGACAGCCGACCGGAGACGCCGGTCCGGTACGTACTGCTCAACCCGGGAACGGTCAGTACCAGCTTCTCCGGGCAGTACACCCCGGCCATCGCGACGCAGATCGAAGCCATGCGCCGATCCGCCCAGCTGGTCGACGAGGCCATAGCGCCGATCCTCAAGGTGCTGGCCGCCCCACCGGCCGCGCCGCTCAGCGCCATGGTGCGGGGAGAGCGGCTTGACCCGCACGGTCCCGGCTTCGCGCTCGAGGATGCGCGGCGGCTGCGCGAACACACGAAGCGGCTGCTGGCCGCCTGCCCAGAGGGCTGAGGCGGCGAACACCGCACCGTGCTGCCGGGGCAGCAGCCCGACCATGGCTGCCAACCGAAGCGCTCGCAGCGCCGCTCCCAGCTCTCCTCTATTCAATCCCCGTGCTTCGACCACCATTCGGAGAACGGCTCCGCATGAGCGAGGGCCGTATCCCGGTAGCCGATGAACTCTTGCGCCCGGTCGTCGGACAGCGTTTCACGCCCGGTGACAGCCCCCGAGGCGTCGTAGTGCATGACGACCGGGGCCTGAGCGTCGAAGAGCCAGAAGTCTCCCACCCCTTCGAGTGGGTTGGCCTTATCGGTGGTGTCGAGGATGAAGAATTCCTCACCGCCGGCCTGGTTCGTCCGGTGCCCCCAGCCGAGTTCGAAACGGAGGTAGGGCGTAAGCGGCCGAGAAAGGATGTGCACCCGGTAGACGCGCTTTCCCAGACTGGTGTGAGAGCGAAGCTCTGCCACCCACTCGGCGTTGTAGTCCTCCGGCGGAGGATCTCCTGCGAGGAACCTCCCGTACGCGCCCGTGTTGCCCGACCCGCCGTAATCGTCCAGCGTTTCCAGCCGAAACGCCTCCCGCTCGAAGGTGTCGAACAGCTCACCGAGGTTCTTCATACGTCCCCTCCTGGCCGGTACGTCGAGTGCGGAACTGCCCGCTGCCAGACGGATTCGAATGCCGGCCCGACCATCCTCGCCGTGGCCGGGTCGGAGCGCGCCTCCATCCCCGTGGCGGGGTCCCAGTTCCCATTGCCGTCGAAGTGGTTGAAGATGACGATCTCCTCGTCGATCAGCCAGCAGTCCGCGCCAGGAAGCGCGAGGTCTGCCGCGCGCCTGCGGGGCAGCCAGCGCACCTCTTCTCCGGCGGCCACGTTATGGCGCTCCGTCACGGCGTACTCGAACTTGATGTACTCGCTGACGGGCTCCGAGACGACCCGAGCGCGCCGCATCCGCACACCGCGCGAAACGGTTGCCACGACGAGGTCGAACCAGCCCTGCCACCGCTCGGCAGGGTCGAAGCGGACGCCGGCGCGCCAGTCGGCGAAATCGGGGTCGTCGGGTGTGTAGATGTCCCGCATCTCCAGATGCACAGCCGAGCGCTGCGCCTTCCCTAACGCCTCACGTACCGCTGTGGCCATCGATCTCGAACTCCTCATGAGGAATGGCGCGTCGCCAAACTGACTCGAAAGCGGCAGAGCAGAGCTTCAGGACACCGGGGTCGTCGCTGAGCGACGGCCCAGCGGACGCCCCGTCACCGGTAAAGTGGTTGAACTCAACCAGCTGATCATCGAATACCCAGAAGTCATTGCCGGGCAGGGCCAGGTCCGAGGCCTGTCTCCGGGGCAGCCAACGCACCAGTTTACCGGCCTCGATGTTGTTGACCGTGCCCGCATGCTCGAAGCGGATGTACTCGCTCACCGGTTCCGACACGATGCGCGCCCGCCGCATGATCACGCCTCGTTCGACCGCTCCCGAAACGAGATCCTTCCAGGCTGCCAGTACTCGGGGTTGTCCCACACTCCGGTCTTCCGCCACAGGTCGAAGTCACCGGTCTCGTAGTCGACTGCGTAAGCGTCGCGCATTTCCAAGTGGACGGCTGACCGGTGGCAATCGGCTAGCAGCTCAGCGAAGGCCGGTACCTTCTGCGACATCGCACGCCTCCTTCCTGCGCTGCTCGCGCGCCCTACACAGACTGAGGGCAAGGAACGTCCGGCCGCATGCGGTGTGGACTGCATGCGATCAGGCACACGGACAGGAACCGTTGCCCGGTGAGGTACCAGCCGCCGACCACGTCCTCGCCCTGCGCGATCCGCTCGACGGCCCGGCTGGCCCTGTCGGCGAGGCAGGCGCGTTCGTGTTCCGATGCGAACGAGGCCGAAGAGGCCCGCGCTTGTCCGCCGAACCATTCCGCTGCCTCCTGCGCGTCCTTCCACGTGCCCTGGATAAATGACGGCGGCTTGAGCAGCCAGTGGGCCAGTTCCAGGGGGACGACTTTGCTGGATCTGAATTCGGGGTGCAGTGGGCGTCGGGGGCCGTCCTTGTGTAAGTCGTGGGCGGATCCGAGCCAGGTGTAGCCGTGGTGGTGCAATGTGCTCGCTCTCTCGGTGCACTGCGGCCCCCACCCGAGGAGCGGGGGCCGCGTGCTGTCTCACCTGCTACTGGCGGCCGCAACCGTCGCCGTCGCCGCAGCCGCCTTGCTGCCCGCCCTCGGTCGGCTCGTCGTCCTCGGGGTCCTGCCGGAGGACGACGGCCTTGTGTCCGCGTAAGTGCATCGGGATGATTCCTCTCGGTACTGTCGGACGCGGGGGCTCTCCTCGCGCCGCCGTGCACGTGCACCCGTTCCGCGCTGGGCTCGACCTGCCAGGGCTCCGGTCCAGCCGGGACGGGGGTTTTAAAGGGGCCGCTCAACTCGTGGCGGCCTGCTCCTCCAACGCGGCGCGCATGACGATTTCCGCGAGGCGGTTCGCGCTGTCGAGCGGAATGCGGCCGAGTGCGACCATGGGGTGCCCAGAGACCGTTACCTCTCCCCGCAGGACCGGCCAGAACAGGTCCTGGTTCTCTACGCCGTGGGGTACGGCTACGTCGGGCGTGAAGCCGAGGCGCCCCAGCGCCTCGCGCAGTAATTCGGCGACGGCCCTTGCCTCGGCTCTGGCCGCCCGGTGGCGCGCGGAACGCATGGCGTCGATGTGTTCCTCGGTGATCTTCATGGCACGTAGCTCCCCGCAAGAGTGAGTGACGGAGTCGTTACGGAGCGAATCAATGCCTGCTCAACGACGTTGCTCGAAGCTGCTGAGGAATCTCAGCCGAGCGAGCCGCTGGGCGTGCCCCGGGGAGTTGGGCAGCAATCTGCTCGATTTCGGGGACGGCGACCATGATGTGCCCGCGCAGCCAGAGGGTGAGCGTCTCCACCTCCTCCACGGAGAGGAGTTCGGCGCCTTCGGCGAGCAGACGGCGCGTGCTGGCGCGCATCGTCTGCGGGTCGAGGGGGCGCCGGTCCCGCTCTTCGCTGGTCGGCGGACGGGGGGGGGAGAAGGGGCCATGCCTCGACGCTAGGAACGCGGCGTATGGCATCTCCAGCGATGTGCAGATCTGTGCACCAGATGTGCCCGGACGGGTGGCATGCTGCTCGCCCTCTTGACTACCTACTCACAGCGCATGACCGTGGTGCACACAACTGCACAACTCATTGACGGAGGCGGTCATGTCATCGCTAGTGTTCATCGGCATCGACCCCAACACCGGGGACAAACAGAGTCCTACGGTGTGGGTTGACCAGGTGAAACAGGAACTCGTCTTCCAGGGCTGGAAGCCCGGCCCCGAGCTTGAAGCACAATGCGCCGCGTTCGAGGCGCCGGGCCACGCCAAGGGCATCCCGGAGAACGAGGCCGTGATCCGTATCCCCGCCAGGATGGTGCACATGATCAGGGAGGCTTGTGATGCCGTCGAGCGCGCCGACATTCGATGAGCTGATCGCCAACTGCACGCGCTCTGCCGTGCACCTGGAGATGCGTGACGCCTACGCCGTCGACTACGAAGAGGGCCCGTTCGCCGCATGGAGGAACGGTTTCCGCCACGACCCGGCGGACCGTGCGTCCTGGTGGCGTCCGTGGCTCGACTTAATCCAGGAGACCGTGAGCCGCGGCATCGTGGTGCGCCGGGCCCGTATCGTGTCCGAGCCGGTCAGCGAGTACACCCGTTTCCTGTACGACGGCACGTTCACGAACGTCGCGGCTGGCGAACATGTGCGGTGGCTGCCTCGCCGACGGGCCTCCGACATCGCGTTGCCGGGCAACGACTTCTGGCTGTTCGACGGCCAGTGGATCCACTGGAACCACTTCGCCGGTGACGGATCGTGGACCGGCGAGGAGATCACCGACGACCCGGCCGCAGCCAAGCTGTGTGCCGAAGCATTCGACACGGTGTGGACACGCGCCACCCCGCACGACCAGTACGACGTCCACTGACAGCGCGCACCGGACAGGCCAGCTCATGCCCATCTCCCCGTCCTCGTCCGCCCAAGCCGCACGCGCAGTCGTCGCGCGGAGGCTTCGCGACCTCCGCAAGAGCGCCGGGCTGACGGTCGTCGAGCTGGCCAACCGGTGCGACTGGCACCACTCCAAGACCTCCCGCATCGAGAACGCCCAGACCGGTCCGTCAGCAAAGGACATCCGTGCGTGGACCAACGCCTGCGCGGCAAGCGATCAGGCGGAAGATCTCATTGCCCAGTCCCTGCACGCCGAGTCGATGTACACGGAGTGGCGGCACCAGGTCCTCCGAGGGATGAAACAACTACAGGACAGCGCGGTGCAGCTCTTCCACAACACCGAGCTGTTCCGCATCTACTCATCGACGATGGTCCCAGGGCTGTTGCAGACCGAGGGGTATGCGGCCGCGCTCCTGAGCAACATCGCAGACTTTCGCGGCATCCCGTTCAACGATGGCGCCGAGGCCGCAGCCGCGCGCGTTGAGCGGTCCCACATCGTTCATGAGCGAGGCCATCGGTTCGTGATGCTCATAGAGGAGGCAGTCCTTTACGCCCAGTTGGGCGACGGGGACGCGATGGCGGCACAGCTTGGCTATCTGCTCACCGCCGGCGCACTGCCCCAGGTTTCGCTGGGCATTATCCCCATGGCCACACGGGAGCGGCGGCAGTGGCCGGTCGAGACGTTCCACGTGTATGACGACGCCCTCGTGTCGGTGGAGTTTGTCTCGGCGGAGGTCAACATCACCCAGCCTTCCGAGATCGCCCTGTACCTGAAGGTGTTCGAGCAGTTGCGCGACATGGCCGTGTACGGGGCGGAGGCGCGGGCGTTGATTCTGAAGGCAATCGAGGCCCTGTACTGACCCCGGGCGCGACAAAGGCCCCCCGCCTGGCCCAGAGTCAAGACGGGCCCCTCGCGACAGGGGCGGGGAGGGAATTCAGGAAGTCCAGCGGGCACATCGATCGGCGACTGGGAATCTCCGGGAGGCCGAGCTTGGCGGCCTTAGATGGCCATCTTCGCCGTCTTGAATGGATCGGCGAACCGGTCTAGGTACCAAGGCGGCAGGACGGCCTACGAACCAGCGAACGTCCGTGACTCCCGCATCAGGCGTCGGCGACGTGATCCAACTGGCCGGCCTTGGCGGCGCGTATGAACTCCTGGCAGTGCGAAGACTGGCGCCACGAGACCACGTTCATGTGCTGCTCCTTGTCACAGTTCGCGGATGAGGCCATGGATGAATTCGCGGGACTGCTCCTGGTCGAGCGCGATGGCCTCCATTTTGCCGATCAGCAGCCGATACTTCTCTTCCGCAGTGAAGATCGCGTGGACGTGAACAATGGGTTGGCTGGGCGACCGTCCGCATACGGCCGCATGCGCCGGCGCTCCGCGCGCGTGATCAGTGTTCAGCGACAGTGTCGAACTCGCCGCCCTTGGCAGCACGTATGAAGGCTCTCAGGGGCGCTCGGGTGGTCGAGAGCAAGACCTCGGGGTGCTCGCTCTCGCGGAGCACTATCGCGTCGCGCTTTCCCACGCCGACGAAGAGGCAGTTGGACCCCTCCACGCTGTAGGACGACTTCCGCCAGTGACGTTCGGACACGTACGTTCCCTTTCAGGTGTCGAGCGCGACACGGCGCATCAGGTCCCGTGACGCTTCCGGGGTGAGCGCGGTCTCCTCCAGGCGGTCCAGGACGGACCGGTACTTCGCCAACTGCGCTTCCGCGTCCAGGAACTCGCAGCCGTGATCGGTATCCAACGTCACCGTATCGAGCTGAGGCACCGGACCATATACGTAGTCGATCGGCTGGCCGGAGCCGGGGAACGGGCCACTGCCGAACGGGATCACACGCACGGTGATGTTCTCGCGCTCGCTCATGTCCATCAGGTGCTCCAGCTGTGCTCGGGCGACCGTCGGCCCGCCGCAGCCCAATCGCAGAGCGGCTTCGTGAATGATGACCTTGTACGGCATCGGCCGCTTGCCGTGGAGGACTCCTTGTCGGCGGACGCGGAAGGCGACCCGGTGCTCCACCTCGTACGGCTCCAGGGCCGGGACGGTTTCGCGGTACAGGGCACGGGCGTGATCCACGGTCTGGAGCAGTCCGGGCATGTGGACGGCCAAGGCGACGCGCAAGCCCGAAGCTTCCTGTTCCAGTTCGGCGATGTCGAGCATGACTGTGGGCAGGACTTCGCGGTACTCCTCCCACCAGTGGCGGTCCCGTCGCCCAGCCATGGCGGCCAGCGCGTCGATCAGGGCTTGATCTGCGGCGTCGTAGCTCCGCGCGAGTGTGCGCACGCGCTCGGCGCTCACGGCGTAGCGTCCCGCCTCAAGGTTGCTGATGCGTGCCTGGTTGACGCCGTTGGTCACTGCCGCCGCGGTGGAGGTCAGCCCCGCGCGTTCGCGCAACTTCCGTAGCTCGGCTCCCAGACGGCGCTGGCGGACGGTCAGTGCGTCCCTTGGTGGCATCCGGCCTCTCCTTCTCGCGCCTGGGCACAGTGTGCCGCGAAAGCCTCTCTCGCTGCACCTAGAAGATCATCTATGAGAGTATAGAAGTTCTTCTAATTACTGCCCTACGATGTGAAGCAGGCCACTTCGGCGTGACCGTGGTCATCGGTCAGCCACGCCCTGGTCCGGCCAACTGCACCTCTCGGTAAGGAGACACGCAATGTCCGCTGTGCCGCCGCAGGAAACCCCGGTTGAGCCGTTCGACCTCGGCAAAGAACTCCGCGCTCTCGCCCTCGCCACCGCGCCCCGCCTCTTCGCCGTGGCGCGCATCCACCCGTACGAGGACACCGACGAGGTGGACGTGGAGATCGCGGCGTGGGGCATGGATTACGGCGATGGGTGCACCGAAGTGATCGGGCTTGGACAGCGGTTGGTGCTCTCCTCGCCGGAGCGGGTGGAGGCATGGTTCTCGCGGGGTGCGGTCACCGCGCAGCTCGTGTGGCTCATGCCGTCCACGACAGCCTCGCTCGACCCCGGCCTGGCGGCCTGACCTGCGGCCCCGGCGCTCGCTGTCGGCGGTTACCGGGCGGGTGTCGCCAGGGCTCTCGGGGCCTGGCGCGCGTCGCTCTGACCGCGCTGGCGTCTGGGTCCGGCTGCTGAGCTGATCTGCCACTTCAGCCGTAGGCTGAAACGCGCGCCTGAGGGACAGGAGGCTGACGTGGCTGAGACGACGCTGACCGAGGTGATGGCCGAGCTGGCCCAGCTCGAGGATCCGAAGATCCGCGCGGTGAACGAGAAGCACGGCGACGATCACGGGGTGAACCTCACCAATCTGCGCGCGCTCGCGAAGCGGCTGAGGACGCGGCAGGAGCTGGCGCGTCAGCTCTGGGAGACGGGCGACACCGCGGCGCGGCTGCTGGCGCTCTTGATCTGCCGCCCGAAGGCGTTCGAGCGCGACGAGCTGGACGGCATGCTGCGCGAGGCGCGCACCCCCAAGGTGCACGACTGGCTCGTGAACTACGTGGTGAAGAAGAGCGCGCACGCCGAAGAGCTGCGCTCGGCCTGGTCAGCCGATCCGGATCCCGTGGTCGCGAGTGCGGGCTGGGCGCTCACCACCGAACGTGTGGCGAAGCGGCTCGACGGCCTCGACCTCGCGGGACTGCTCGACGCCATCGAGGCGGAGATGAAAGACGCCCCGGATCGCTTGCAGTGGGCGATGAACCACTGCCTGGCGCAGATCGGGATCGAGCACGCCCAGCACCGCACCCGTGCGGTCGGCATCGGTGAGCGCCTGGAGGTGCTCAAGGACTATCCGACGTCCCCGGGCTGCACGTCACCGTTCGCGCCCGTCTGGATCACGGAGATGGTGCGTCGGCAGCAGGCGTGACAGGGATCGTGCGCTTGTGGACCAGGGCCGTGAGCTCCTCCGGCAGCGCGTCCGCGGCCAGCAGCCGGGGGAGGAGGGCGGCTTCGCGGGTCAGGGCGCGGAAGGCGAGGGCTATGGTCACGTCGTGGTCCGGGCGGTGCACGATCTCGACCGGGTCGCCGGTACGCAGGGTGCCGGGGGCGATGACGCGCAGATAGGCGCCGGGGAGCGCGGCCTCGGTGAAGCGCTTGATCCAGCCGTCGCGCTCCAGCCAGCCCTGGAAGGTCGCGCACGGGATCCGGGGGCACGACACCTCCAGGACCACATCGGGCCCGATGCGCCAGCGCTCGCCGATCAGGGCGGCGTTGACGTCCAGGCCGGTGATGGTGAGGTTCTCGCCGAAGACGCCGTTGGCCAGCGGCCGGTTCAGCTCGGCCTCCCAGCCGTCGAGATCCTCGCGGGCGTAGGCGTAGACGGCCTGGTCGGGGCCGCCGTGGTGCTTGACGTCGTACGCCCGGTCGCCGTCGAGACCGACCGCGCCGGTGCCCTTGGGGCCGGGGGCGGTGACGGTGACCGGGCCGTCGACGGGGCGTTTGTCGATGCCCGTCGCGCTGAGGCCCTTCCACGGGTTGGGCCGGGGCTTGCCGACGTTCACGGAGAGCAGCTTCATGCGGGCGACGGTACGGTCCGCCGCCCGCAGAGGCGAAGCATTTTCAGCGCACCCGGGCCGCCGAGAGTGAGCGTTTCAGCACGGGCGTGAGGCGCTGTTCCACGAAGTGGTAGAGCAGCCAGGCCAGGGTCAGCATCAGCAGGATCGTCAGGAAGAAGGTCCCCAGGGTGGGGATGCCCAGGGTGCGGTGGAGGTGCTGGACGACGACCCAGCCCAGGTGTTCGTGGACCAGGTAGAACGGGTACGTCAGCGCGCCCGCGACCGTCAGCCAGCGCCAGTTGGCCCAGTTCAGCTTGCCCAGCGCGACCAGGGCGACGGCGATGTAGCCGAAGGCGACGATCGCGACGATGCCGAGGGTGGACCGGTAGGAGAAGAAGTCCGGGTTGGGGCGGTGCCAGAGCTCGGCGACCGCGTAGTGCTGGCCGATGAGGAAGCTGAGGGCGACGATGCCCCACGCGGTGGCGTCGTGGCCGTAGCGGTGGATCAGGTAGAGGCCGATGCCGCCGATGAAGTACGGGGCGTAGTTCGGCATCAGGATGAGGTCCAGCAGGGGCTGGTCGGCCGCGTCGGTGATGGCCGCGGCCAGCGTCCACACCGCGCAGAACAGGACGACGCGCTGGCGGCCGGCGCCCGGCAGGACGACGAAGAGCGCGAAGAGGGCGTAGAACCGCAGCTCCGCCCAGAGGGTCCAGCACACGCCGAGGACCCGGTCGGCGCCCAGCGGCTGCTGGAGCATGGTCAGGTTGACCAGGGTGTCGCTCGGCGAGACCGTCTCGAACGCCACCCACGGGAGCGCGAAGACGGCGGTGACCAGCAGGATCGCCGCCCAGTAGGCGGGGAAGAGCCGGGAGACGCGGGAGGCGAAGAAGGAGCGCAGCGGGCGCCCCCAGCCGCTCATGCAGATGACGAAGCCGCTGATGACGAAGAAGATCTGGACGCCGAGGCAGCCGTACGAGAAGTACGGCGAGACGGTGGGGAAGATCTCGCGCGGGGAGGCGCCCCACGCCTGGGCGATCTCGCCGTCGCGGCCGCCGTAGTGGTACGCGGCGACCATGAGCGCGGCCAGCAGCCGCAGCCCGTCCAGGGCGCGCAGCCGCACCGGCTGCCCCTTGCGGCCCGGGACCGGCTGTCCCGGCCCCTGCCCCGGCTCGGGCTGCCCCGGGGCCCCCTGCCCCGGTTCGCGCTGGGACGGAACCGTGAGGGGGGAGGGGGATATCGGACCCGCTTCGGGTGCGGGCGGTGCGCCCGCGGTCATGACGCCACCCCCGAGGCGCCGGTGCGTATGTGGCTTGCCCCGTGGTCGGCGGTCACGCCGTTGCTCCTTCGCAGTCGGGGGACGGTGTGCGGGTGAGTCAGCCCGTCGCGGTCTTCTTCAGCGCGGCCTTCTTCAGCGCCCGCGCCCGGCGCGCGACCCGCCGCACCGTCTCGTTGCGCGGGATGAAGCCGAGCTGGGACGGGACCGCCCCGGGCAGGGCGAGCGCGGTCAGGCGGCGGCGCTTGAAGTAGCGCCAGGTGTGGGCGTCCAGATGCGCGGCGAGATAGCGCTCCGCGGCGGGCCGCAGACCGGGGTAGATCTTCGCCTGCATGCAGAAGCCGACGGCGGCGACCAGCCCGGTCAGCTTCTGGCCGGACCGCTCGTCCACCGCACCGGCACCGGCGGCCACCGCCTTGTGGTCCTCCAGGTCCGGAAGCAGCGCGTCCACGATGGTGACGGGCATCCGGTTGCTGTTCTGGTACGGGGTGAGCCGCTCCAGCAGCGCATCGGTGCCGATCCTCGCCACCGGCAGCCCGTAGAAGACGCTCGCGGTGAGCAGCGCGGTGGAGAAACAGCCGATGACCAGGCCCGGTTCCATGCGCTGGTAGAGCACCTCGGCGAGGACCGGGGTGTCCATGACGGTCAGCTCCGCGCCCAGCTCGGCGGCCTTCTTCTCCAGCATCCGCGACCAGCGCGCCGGGGCCGTGGGGTGCGGTTTGAAGACGACGGTGCGGTGGCCGAGCGCCACCGCGCCCCGCAGCATCCGCACATGCAGCTCTTCCTCCTCCTCCGGAGTGAGGATGTCCAGCGCGGACAGGTACTGACCGAGCATCAGGGCGGGCCCGGTGCCGGTGCCGACACGCTCAGTCGAAGAAGCGGCCGCGGAGGCGACGGTGCGCGGGGCGGCCTCGCCGATCTCGGCGAGCACCTTGGTGAACGTCTCGGTCGGCAGCACCTCGGCGGGCACCCCGAACTCGGTGAGCAGCAGCGGCTTCAGCCCCGGCACCAGGTCGAGGTGGAGCAGCCGGCGGATGCGGGTGCCGACCAGCGGGTGGAGCTTGTTACGGGTCGGGCCGTAGCTCATCAGCCCGTCCGCGTAGACGTCGATGGGCGCGCCCTGGAACACCTGGGCGATCGCCATCGCCGGGTTGACCTGGATGGACTCCAGGACCAGCTCGACGTCGTCCTCGCCCAGGTTCCACAGCAGCCGCAGATGGCGCTCCCACAGCGGGGCGTCGTCCTGGCGCGGGCCCCAGCCGCCGGGGTGGAAGGGGCTGATGGTCTCGTTCCAGGACAGCACCCGGTCGAAGCGCGGCCGCAGCCGCTCGAAGCCCGGCATGTCGTCGACGGCGGGCGTGGTCTCCGGCGTCGCGGCGTTGTTGCTGACCAGCAGCAGCCTGCGGTCGGCCGGTCCGACGCTGCCCGCGTCGATCGCGGCGGCGAGGGTGGCCGCCCCGTACAGGGTGGAGGCCATGAAGATCTGGGTGCGCTTGCGTTCGCCGCGCGGGGTGTACGTCGGGGTCGCGGACATCAGGCCGCCACCTCCGTACCCGCGCCGCGGCGCTTCAGTCGCCGCAGCCGCGCGGCACGCTCGTAGTCCATGGAATCCAGCGCGTCCTTCAGTACGTCCTGGGGCATGCGCTTCAGCGCAGCCGCCGACATCGAACGCAGCTTGCGGGCCACCTGGGGCTCGAAGCGTTCGATGTTTCCGAGATGGTGGGAGATGATCGCGCAGTAGGTGCGCACGGCCTTCGGCAGCAGGGTGTCCGCGTCGCGGTCCCGCGCCGTTTCCTCGATGACCTGGTCGAACGCGCGGATGAAGTCGAGCTGCCGCACATCGCCGATCTGGGTGAGCGAGGAGGAGACACCGCGCCGGTAGAAGACGCCGTGCATGCCGAGGGCGGCGAAGCTGCGCGCCTCGCGGTGCAGCCGCCAGATCCAGGGCCGGTCCTCGGCGGTGCGCAGCCCGTGGGTGAAGTGGAGAAGCCCCTCGTCGGCGAGGCGGCGGTGGTACATGCCGGCCCAGGCGAAGGCGTAGTCGACCGAGGTGGAGCGGTCGGTGGGCAGGATCACGTCCCGCGGGTTCATCACCTGGTTCCGCAGACCGTGCGGCACCCGGGTGACCGAGCGCTTGCGGCCGGTGCACTGGACGTGGTCGGTGCGGACGAAGTCGCACCCCAGGTCCTCCATGGCCGCGAGCAGCTGCTCGTAATACCCGGGCGCGAGCCAGTCGTCGCCGTCGAGGAAGGTGATGTACTCGCCGTTGGCCGCGTCCAGGCCGGTGTTGCGCGCGGTGGCGAGCCCGCCGTTCTGCTCATGACGGATGTAGACGGCCCCCGGGAGTTCGCGCTCGGCGCGTTCGAGGATCTCCGGTGTCCCGTCGGTGGCATGGTCGTCGACGAGAATGAATTCGAAGTCTTCACGCGCGTTCGCACGAAGACTTCTGAGCGTGTCAGGGGCATAGGTCTGCACGTTGTAGAACGGCACGATGACGGAGAGCTTAACCACGCGGGTGACGCTAGGTCGCCAGGCGGCATTCGTCTTGACCGCAGGTGTACGTCAAGGTGAACGAAGTACGTCGGAACGGTTAACCCGCTGCTCCTGCCAGCCGATTCGCCATTCGTCGACGCGCTGTTAACCCTTTGTTGCTTCTGCGTTGGGCCGTGAATCGGAATCCCTTCCTAGCGTCTCCCACGTGTCCTCACGTATCAAATCCCCCGTGCGAGTAGCCGTGCTCGCCGACTCCGACACCCGGTGGAAATGGGGCGCGCTCACCGCGCAGCGTCTCGTCCCCGACAGCTCGGATTCCTCGGACGCGGGCTCAGCGGATTCAGCGGGTTCAGCGGGTTCGGGCCGACGCCTGGACGGCTACCTGCTGCGCGGCCGGGCCACGCCGACCGTCCGGCAGCTGGCCGAGGTCGGGGTGCGCACGGACTCGCTGCGCGAGGTGACGGGCATCGAGTTCGTCCGGTCCATGGACCGCGAGCGGTACGACGTGATCGTGCTGTCCCTGGTGGGCGGCGGCGTCCAGGCCATGCTGCACGGTCTCGCGCACGCCTGGCAGGGGGCCACCCGCCGCCCGGTGATCGTCACCGGCTACGTGGGCGTCGTCTACGAGAAGCTCGCCGACGGCCTGCTGCTGCGGCACGGCGCCGATGTGGTGCTCGCCAACTCCCGCCATGACGCGGACCGGTTCCGCGACGTGTACACGGGCGTCGGCACCACGGGGGACAGCGTCACCGAATGCGCGCTGCCGTTCCTGGGCGGCGCCCGCTACGACGAGAAGGCCCGGCAGGGGCGCAAGTACCCCGGCGGCACGGTGGTGTTCGCCGTCCAGCCGTCCGTCCCGGACAACCGCGCCGACCGTACGTACCTGCTGCGCCGGGCCGTCGACCACGCCCGCCGCCACCCGGACCGCGAGGTCGTGGTCAAGCTGCGCTCCAAGCCGGGCGAGCACACCACGCACATCGAGGAACTGCCGTACCAGAAGCTGATCGCCAAGTTCGGTGACGGGCTGCCGCCCAACTTCCGCCTCGCGTACGGGAACATGGGCGAGGTCCTGGACACCACCGACCTGCTGGTCACCATCAGCTCCACGGCCGCCCTGGAGTCCCTCCACCGCTCCATCCCGACCGCGATCCTCACCGATCTCGGGATCCGCGAGCCGCTGGGCAACCACCACTTCCTGGGCTCCGGCTGTCTGGCCTCGTGGGACGAGCTGGACGCCGGATACCGGCCCGAGCCCGACCCGGAGTGGCTCGCCCGCCAGGGCGTGGCCGCCGACGGGTCGTACGAGACCGCGTTCGACGCCGCCCGGCACAAGGTCTCCGCCCTGGCCGCCGCCGAAACCCTCCCGGCGCTCGCCCCCTACTACACCCGGGCCACCGCGCCCGGCTATCTGCCCCGAATCCTCGAGCGGTACGGCTTCGAGCCGGACGGCCGCCCCCGCCCGGGCGCGGCTTCCGCGGACGAGGCCGAGGTCAGCGGATTGCGGCGGGTCGTGCGCAACACCATGCGGGACGCGGCGCGCGGCGCCTACCGGCATGGCGTCCAGCGCGTGGCCCCGGTCATCCGGCGGATGGGGGAGCTGTGAGCGACGTAGCGAACCGCGGTGGGGCCCTGAGCGAACGGGCCACATCCGAATCCCCCGAAGGAGCCGCCATGCCCGCATCGAGCCCCCGTGTGCTCGCCGTGATCCCCGCCCGCGGCGGGTCGAAGGGCGTGCCCGCCAAGAACCTCGCCGCCGTCGGGGGTGTGCCGCTGGTCGCCCGCGCCGTCATGGAGTGCCGGGCCTCCCGCCTGGTGACCGACGTGGCCGTGTCCACCGACGACGCGGGCATCGCCGCCGCGGCGCGCGGCGCGGGCGCCGTGGTCATCCAGCGGCCCACCGACATCGCGGGCGACACCGCCACCAGCGAGGCCGCGGTCATCCACGCGATGGACGCGTACGAGGCGATGCACGGCATCCCCGTGGACGTCGTGCTCCTGGTGCAGTGCACCAGCCCGTTCATCGTCCGCGAGGACATCGACGGGGTGGCCGGGGCGGTCGCCGAGAAGGGCGCGGACAGCGCGCTGACGGTGGCCCCGTTCCACGGCTTCGTGTGGCGCGAGGGCGACGACCCGGGTAGGGACGGCGGCGACGGCGTCAACCACGACAAGTCGTACCGCCCGCGCCGCCAGGACCGCCCCCAGGACTTCCTGGAGACCGGCGCCGCCTACGCCATGGACGCGCGCGGCTTCCGCGAGGCCGGGCACCGCTTCTTCGGCCGCACCGAGCTGGTGCGCACCGACGCCGCCCGGGTGCTGGAGGTCGACGACCCGCACGACCTGGCCCGCGCCCGCGCCCTCGCCCCGCTGCTGGACGCGGAGCGCCCGGGCGCCCTCCCCACCCGCGACGACATCGACGCGGTGGTACTCGACTTCGACGGCACCCAGACCGACGACAGGGTGCTGATCGATTCCGAAGGACGCGAACTCGTCGCCGTGCACCGCGGCGACGGGCTCGGGATCGCCGCACTGCGCCGAGCGGAGCTGGCACTGCTGATCCTGTCCACGGAGAAGAACCCGGTCGTCGCCGCACGGGGCCGCAAACTCCAGGTCCCCGTGCTCCACGGCATCGACCGAAAAGATCTCGCACT
The DNA here is from genome assembly GCF_003721215.1 of Streptomyces botrytidirepellens. Classification (NCBI taxonomy): domain Bacteria; kingdom Bacillati; phylum Actinomycetota; class Actinomycetes; order Kitasatosporales; family Streptomycetaceae; genus Streptomyces; species Streptomyces botrytidirepellens. Next base: position 55,512 of record NZ_RIBZ01000179.1, on the reverse strand, counting down.
GAAGCAGTGGTGCGAGGAGCAGGGCATCGCGCCGGAGCGCGTGCTCTACGTCGGCAACGACGTCAATGACCTCCCGTGCTTCGGCCTCGTCGGCTGGCCCGTGGCGGTCGCAGGTGCGCACGACGTCGTGCGCGGCGCTGCACGTGCGGTCACCTCCACCCCCGGAGGGGACGGCGCGATCCGCGAGATCGCCTCGTGGATTCTCGGAAAGGAACTGTCTTAAGTGAGCTCCAACTCTCGCCTCCGCACCCTCGGCGCGAAGACCGCCGGTCCCGGCAACCCGGTCTACGTCACCGGTGAAATCGGCATCAACCACAACGGCGACCTGGAGAACGCGTTCAAGCTGATCGACGCCGCCGCCGACGCCGGGTGTGACGCGGTCAAGTTCCAGAAGCGAACCCCGGAGATCTGCACCCCGCGTGACCAGTGGGACATCGAGCGGGACACCCCCTGGGGCCGGATGACCTACATCGACTACCGCCACCGCGTGGAGTTCGGCGAGGACGAGTACCGCGCCATCTCCGAGCACTGCACCAAGCGCGGCATCGACTGGTTCGCCTCCCCGTGGGACACCGAGGCCGTCGCCTTCCTGGAGAAGTTCGACGTCCCGGCGCACAAGGTGGCCTCCGCCTCGCTGACCGACGACGAGCTGCTGCGCGCCCTGCGGGCGACCGGCCGCACGATCATCCTGTCGACGGGCATGTCCACCCCCAAGCAGATCCGCCACGCGGTGGAGGTGCTCGGCAGCGACAACATCCTGCTGTGCCACGCCACCTCCACGTACCCGGCCAAGGCCGAGGAGCTCAACCTGCGCGTGATCAACACGCTCCAGGCCGAGTACCCCAACGTGCCGATCGGCTACTCCGGCCACGAGACCGGTCTCCAGACCACCCTGGCCGCCGTCGCGCTCGGTGCCGCGTTCGTCGAGCGCCACATCACCCTGGACCGCGCCATGTGGGGCTCGGACCAGGCCGCCTCCGTCGAGCCGCAGGGTCTCGCCCGCCTGGTGCGTGACATCCGCGTGGTCGAGGAGTCGCTGGGCGACGGCGTCAAGAAGGTCTACGAGAGCGAGCTGGGCCCGATGAAGAAGCTGCGCCGGGTCTCCGGTGTGGTCGCCGAGGCCGAGGCCGCCGACCGCGAGCCCGTCGCGGTCTGAGGTTCATCTCCGTGATGCCCCTGGCCGGTCGGACCGGCCCGCGCCCGGAAGCGGCGGGATCCCTCGATTTCTCGGGGGACACCCGCCGCTTCCGGGCCCTGCCCTTGGACGGTGTGATGTCTGTGGCCGGTGAGAGGTCTGTGGACGGTGCAACTGTGGACGGTGTGATGTCCGGGAGCGGCGCGAAGAAGTCCGCCACCACCCTCGCCTTCGTCGAAAGCCCGGTGCAGCTCCTCAACGTGCTGGAGTGGGCGTACACGGACGCCCTGCGCGCCCCGGGGCCGGAGACCAAGCCCGCCGACCTCACCGTCGTCGTGCTCTCCCCGCACGATCCGATGACCCGCGGCCAGCTGCGCCGGATGGCCGAGCTGGCGCGCGACGAGGGCGTCACGGTGCGCTGGGAGGACGCGCGGGGCGGGGCGGGTGCACCGCTGAAGACCATCGGCGGGCTGCGCGGACCGCTGCGCCGGGCCGCCCGGATCGTGATCGGGGACCCGTTCTCCCGCTACGTCCAGCTGCTGCTGACGCTCACCCGGGCCAAGGACCTGGTCGTGGTGGACGACGGCACGGCCACCATGGAGTTCATCTCCCAGCTGGCCAACGGGGAGCGCCTGGAGCGCTGGCACCGGCGCGGCAACAGCCGCGGGGCGCTCGACATGGCGTTCGCGCCGGTCTCCGCCACCGCGCGCCGCAGGCTCACCCCGGGAGAGAAGCGCCGGGTCGAGGTGTTCAGCTCGATGCCCGTCGAAGCGCCCCCCGGGGTCACCGTCACCGCCAACGACTTCTCCTGGACCCGGGCCCGCTTCGGCCCGCCCCGGCTCACCCGCGGCACCGACCTGGTCGGCACCTCGCTGGTCGAGACCGGCGTGGTCGACCTGGAGCGCTACCTGGAGGCGGTCGCCGGGCTGGCCGAGGCCCACGGCGCGACCCGCTACTTCGCCCACCGCCGGGAGAGCGCCGAGAAGCTCAGCCGGGTGGCGCACGAGGTGGGGCTGGAGATCGTACGGCCGGACCTGCCGCTGGAGCTGATAGCGCGCCGCGGCCCGATCGGGCACACCATCGTGAGCTTCCCGTCCACCGTGGTGCACACCCTGCCGCTCGCGCTCGCGGGCACCGAGGTGAAGGTCGCCGTGTACGACGTCGACCCCGCCTGGCTGACCAGCGACGCGTCCCCGCGCGCCCAGGGGTTCCTGTCGGGCGTCACCGGCACCGCCCGGGACGTCCAGCGGCCGGGGCCCGTACCGCCCACCGCCACCCCCGACACCCCGCTGGCCATGTCGTAACGCCGGCGGGTACCCCATGTGGCGCTTCTCACGAAACGATCACACGCTCGCCGAGAAGCGAAGGGTTATACCCCCTGACTAGGGAGATCATGCACCGGCCGGGGTACTTTCCCGCCCCGAACGGGTTGAAGTTTTGTTGATCGACATTCGCTCCACCCCAAGGTCGTTCTACGCTTCATTGGGTGAAGCAATTGATGTCCCTCGATGAGACCGATGCCACACCTTCCGCCGACGCGGCACTGCCCGGCGCGCTCCCCGATGAGCTGCGCGCCGAACTGATCGCCTTCCGGCGGGACTTGCACATGCACCCCGAGCTGGGCAACTGCGAGTTCCGTACCACCGCCGCCCTCAAGGCGCGGCTGGAGAAGGCGGGCCTTACGCCCCGCGTCCTGCCCAGTGGCACCGGCCTCATCTGTGACATCGGCCCCTGGGACGGGGTGACTCCGGCCCTGGCCCTGCGCGGCGACATCGACGCCCTGCCCATCCCGGACACCAAGACCGTCCCGTACCGCTCGACCGTCCCCGACCGCGCCCACGCCTGCGGCCATGACGTCCACACCACCGTGGTCCTCGGCGCCGGCCTGGTCCTCGCCGAGCTGGCCCGCGAGGGCCGGCTGCGGCGCCCGGTGCGGCTGCTGTTCCAGCCCGCCGAGGAGGTCCTGCCGGGCGGTGCCGCCGACGCGGTCGACGGCGGCGTCCTGGACGGCGTCGGCCGGATCCTCGCCCTGCACTGCGACCCCAAGGTGGAGGTCGGCCGGATCGGGCTGCGCACCGGCCCCATCACCTCCGCCTGCGACCGGCTGGAGGTCTCCCTCGACGGTCCCGGCGGCCACACCGCCCGCCCCCACCTCACCACCGACCTGGTCACCGCGACCGCCAAGGTGATCACCGAGGTGCCCGCGCTGCTGGCCCGCCGGGTCGACGCCCGCTCCGGCCTCGCCGTCACCTGGGGCCGGGTCGAGTCCGGCCACGCGTGCAACGTCATCCCGCAGCACGCCGAGCTGTCCGCCACGGTCCGCTGCCTGGACCTGCCCGCCTGGTACGCCGCCCCCGACCTGGTGCACGCCGCGATCGACGAGATCGCCACCCTCCACCGCGCCAAGTCGGAGATCAACTACATCCGCGGGGTCCCGCCGGTGGTCAACGAGGAGACCTCGACCGAGCTGCTGCGCGACGCGATGGTGGCCCGCCGCGGCTCGTACGCGGTCGAGGACACCGAACAGAGCCTCGGCGGCGAGGACTTCTCCTGGTACCTGGAGAAGGTGCCCGGCGCGATGGCCCGGCTCGGCGTGCGCAGGGTCGGCGACACCACCCGGCGCGACCTGCACGCGGGCGACTTCGACGTGGACGAGGGCGCCATCGCGGTGGGCGTCGAGCTGTTCACCGCCGCGGCGTTGCTCGACCGAAACGTCCTGTAGATCCACTCTTCACGAGAGGTTCGCGACGATCCGATAACGGCTTCGGAGCGGGCCTTTATCTGGGATCTACGCGCGTTACGATGCGGCGGAGCCAGCGCCGCAGAGAGGCGCTTCGAGATTCAGAGGGGACCCTCGTGCGCCGGGTATCCACGATAGCTGTCGCGGGCATTGCCACCGCGGCTCTCGCACTGTCCGTCACCGCCTGTGGCAGCAGCTCCGAAGAGGGAAGCAAGAACGCCGGCGTCGGCCTCGCCTATGACGTCGGCGGCCGCGGCGACCACTCCTTCAACGACTCCGCTGCCAAGGGCTACGACCGCGCCCTGAAGGACTTCAAGATCGAGGGCAAGGAGCTGACCGCGAAGGACGGCGACACCGACGCCGACCGCTACGACAAGCTGTCCAGCCTCGCCGAGGCGGGCTACAACCCGGTCGTCGGCGTCGGCTACGCGTGGACCCCCTCGCTGGCCAAGGCCGCCAAGAAGTACCCCGACACGGACTTCGGCATCGTCGACTCCGTCGTCGACTCCAAGAACGTCGCCAGCCTGGTCTCCGCCGAGCACGAGGGCTCGTACCTCGCCGGGGTGGCCGCCGGCCTCAAGACCAAGTCCAACAAGGTCGGCTTCATCGGCGGCACCGACAGCGCGCTGATCAAGAAGTTCGCGGGCGGCTTCCAGCAGGGCCTGAAGGACACCAACCCCAAGGCGTCCCTCGACGTCCAGTGGGTCCAGGTCGGTTCGCCCAAGGGCTTCGGCATGCCGGACCGCGGCAAGGACATCGCCGAGGGCATGCTCTCCAACAAGGTCGACGTGATCTTCTCCGCGGCCGGCGGCTCCGGCGCGGGCGCCATCGAGGCGACCGGCAAGAAGAAGGGCACCTGGTCGATCGGCGTCGACGGCGACCAGTACTACGACAAGGGCCTGGCCCCGTACAAGAACGCGATCCTGACCTCCATGGTCAAGAACGTGGACGGCTCGGTCTACGACTTCATCAAGAGCGTCGTCAAGACCAAGAAGTCCGAACACGGCGTGCAGTCCTACGACCTCAAGCGCGGCGGCGTCGGCCTCTCGTACTCCGGCGGCTTCATCGACGACATCAAGCCGAAGATCGAGGCGGCGAAGAAGAAGATCGTCGACGGCAAGATCAAGGTCGCGGACACCTACAAGTAAACCGGTCCCCGTCGACGACGGACCTGGGGGGCGTGCCATGGGGCGCGCCCCCCGCGTACAACACCCCCCGCCCCTCAGGAGTGCGCCATCAAAGCCGCCAGCCCACCCAAGGGCGCCCCCGCCGGTGACGTCGGAGACGTTGCCGTCCAACTCCGCGGAATCACCAAGCGGTTCCCCGGAGTCGTCGCCAACCACGACATCGACATCACCGTGCGACGCGGCACCGTGCACGCCCTCGTGGGCGAGAACGGCGCGGGCAAGTCCACCCTGATGAAGATCCTCTACGGGATGCAGCGCCCCGACGAGGGCACCATCGCCCTCGACGGCGCACCCGTGGAACTGCACTCCCCGGCGGACGCCATATCCCGCGGCGTGGGCATGGTGCACCAGCACTTCATGCTCGCCGACAACTTCACCGTGCTGGAGAACGTCGTCCTCGGCGCGGAGAAGCTGCACGGCATCGGCGGCAAGGCGCGCGCCCGCATCAAGGAGATCTCCGACGCGTACGGGCTGGGCGTCCGCCCCGACGTCATGGTCGAGGACCTGGGCGTGGCGGACCGCCAGCGCGTGGAGATCCTCAAGGTCCTCTACCGCGGCGCCCGCACCCTCATCCTCGACGAGCCCACCGCGGTCCTCGTCCCGCAGGAGGTCGACGCGCTCTTCGCCAACCTCCGCGACCTCAAGGCCGAGGGCCTGACCGTCCTGTTCATCTCCCACAAGCTGGGCGAAGTCCTCGCCGTGGCCGACGACATCACCGTCATCCGGCGCGGTACGACGGTGGCCTCGGTCGTCCCCTCCGAGACCGACCCGCGGCGGCTCGCCGAGCTGATGGTCGGCAGCGAACTGCCGTCGCCGGAGACCCGCGAATCCACCGTCACCGACACCGGGATGCTGACCCTGGACGGGGTGCGGCTCACGGCCACCGACGTGGACGGCGTCGAGCGGGCCGTCCTGGACGACATCGGCTTCACCATCCGCAAGGGCGAAGTCCTCGGCATCGCGGGGGTCGAGGGCAACGGCCAGGCCGAACTGGTCGAGGCCATCATGGGCATGCGCGACCCCGACGCGGGCACCATCACCCTCGACGGCGCCGACATCTCCCACGCGCCCACCCGCAAGCGGCGCGAGGACGGCATCGGCTACATCCCCGAGGACCGCCACCGGCACGGCCTGCTGCTGGAGGCCCCGCTGTGGGAGAACCGCATCCTCGGCCATGTCACCGAGACGCCCAACAGCAAGGGCGGCCTGCTCAACCCGGCCGCCGCCCGGCGTGACACCGAGCGCATCGTCGCCGCGTACGACGTCCGCACCCCCGGCATCGAGGTCACCGCGGCCTCGCTGTCCGGCGGCAACCAGCAGAAGCTGATCGTCGGCCGCGAGATGAGCCACCACCCCAAGCTGCTCATCGCCGCGCATCCGACGCGCGGCGTGGACGTCGGCGCGCAGGCGCAGATCTGGGACCAGATCCGCACCGCGCGCCGCGAGGGCCTGGCCGTGCTGCTGATCTCGGCCGACCTGGACGAGCTGATCGGCCTGTCCGACACCCTGCGGGTCATGTACCGGGGCCGCCTGGTCGCCGACGCCGACCCCGCCACGATCACCCCGGAGGAGCTGGGCTCGGCCATGACCGGCGCGGCGTCCGGCCACCTGGAACACCCTGCGGAAGAGCCCGCGGAAGACCCCGCGGAAGACCCCGTGGAAGAGCCTGCGGCGGAGACGACCGGGGGAGAGGACCGATGAAGAAGTTCGACAAGGAGCGGGTGCTCCTCGCGGTCGCGGCCCCGCTGCTCGCGCTCGTCGCCGCGTTCCTCCTGACCGCCCTGGTGCTCGCCGCCACCGGCAAGGCGCCGTTCAACGCCTTCGGCATCATGTTCGACTACGGCATCAAGGCGGACAGCCAGGTCTACATCCTCAACAAGGCGACGACGTACTACCTGGCGGGTCTCGCGGTGGCCATCGGCTTCCGGATGAACCTGTTCAACATCGGCGTCGACGGCCAGTACCGGCTCGCCGCCTTCTTCGCCGCCGTCGTCGGCGGGGCGCTCGAGCTGCCGGGCCTGGTGCAGATCCCGCTGATCATCCTCGTCGCCATGCTGGTCGGCGCGATGTGGGCGTCCATCGCCGGACTGCTCAAGGTCTACCGCGGGGTCAGCGAGGTGATCAGCACCATCATGCTGAACTCCCTCGCGGGCATCCTCATCAGCTATCTGCTGGTCGACGGGCGGCTGGCCGAGCTGGACAAGCAGACCAACATCGTGTCCACCGAGCCGCTGCCCTCCTCCAGCCACTTCTTCACCATCCCGGCGGGCGGCGACCTCGACCCCGTCTTCGGCTTCATCGTCGTCGCCGCGCTCGCCGGGGTCGGCTTCTGGTTCCTCCTCGGCCGCACCCGCTTCGGCTTCGACCTGCGCGCGGTGGGCCGCTCCGAGTCCGCCGCCCAGGCCAGCGGCGTCGACGTCAAGCGCATGGTGCTCACCAGCATGCTGCTCTCCGGCGGGATGGCCGGGCTCATCGGCATGCCGACCCTGCTCAACGACACCCACCAGTTCACCTCCGACTTCCCGCAGGGCATCGGCTTCACCGGCATCGCCATCGCCCTCCTCGGCCGCAACAACCCGGTCGGCATCGCGCTGGCCGCGGTGCTGTGGGGCTTCCTGGAGCGCGGCGCCAACCGGCTGGAGTTCGAGGGCTACGACAAGGAGATCGTCGGCGTCATGCAGGGCGTGATCGTCCTGTGCGTCGTCATCGCGTACGAACTGGTGCGCCGCTACGGCCTCAAGCGCCAGCAGCAGCGGGTCGGCGCGGAACTCGCCGCCCAGGCTCGCAAGAGCGAGAAGAAGAAGGAGGTGGCGGTATGAGCGCCACGGCTACCGCCACCAAGAGCACCGCACCCGGGAAGGCCCCCAAGCGCGGGCCCCGGATGTCCGTCGCCACGGTGCTGCTGATCATCGCCGGAACGCTGGTCGCGCTGTCCCTGCTGCGTGCCCTGGTCGGTGCCACCCAGCAGTCCGCCTTCGAGAACATCACCTCCTCCGGCCAGATCGGCGCCGCCCTCTCCATGGCCGTGCCCATCGGGCTCGCCGGGCTCGGCGGGCTGTGGGCCGAGCGGGCGGGCGTCGTCAACATCGGCCTCGAAGGCATGATGATCCTCGGCACCTTCTTCGGTGCCTGGGCGGGTTACCAGACCAACCCCTGGGTGGGCGTCCTCGCCGGGGTCCTCGGCGGCGCGGTCGGCGGTCTGGTGCACGCGATCGCCACCGTCACCTTCGGCGTGGACCACATCATCTCCGGTGTCGCGATCAACATCCTCGCGCTCGGCGCCACCACCTACCTGGCCAAGCGCTGGTTCGAGCCGCTGTCCGACATCGGCGGCAGCCCCAAGCAGTCCCCGCAGGTCGACGACATCGCGTCGTTCACCGTGCCGGGGCTGTCCGACGGGCTGGCCACCGTCGAGAACCACCACTGGTTCCTGGTCTCCGACCTCGCGGGCCTGCTCGGCGGCCTGGTCACCGACATCTCCGCGCTGACGATCGTCTCGATCCTGCTCTTCGCGGGCACCTTCTTCGTGCTGTGGAAGACCTCGTTCGGGCTGCGGCTGCGGTCCTGCGGCGAGAACCCCACCGCAGCCGAGTCCCTCGGCGTCAACGTCTACCTCTACAAGTACGCGGCCGTCGTCATCTCCGGTGGCCTCGCCGGACTCGGCGGCGTCTTCCTCGCCCTCGTCCGCTCCCACATCTACAACGAGGGCCAGACCGGCGGCCGCGGCTACATCGGCCTCGCCGCCATGCTCTTCGGCAACTGGCGGCCCGGCGGCCTCGCCATGGGCGCGGGCCTCTTCGGCTACTCCGACGCCCTCCAGCTGCGCAACGGCGGCGCCACCGTCCACGCGCTGCTGCTCCTGGTGGCCCTCGGACTCGCCCTCCTGGCGGGCTGGCGGCTCTACCGTAAGAGGTACGTCGCGGGCGCGGTGTGCGGCGGCGCCGCCGTGCTGCTGGTGCTGTGGTACGCCCTGACGGAGACCGTGGCCAACGACCTGGTCCCGGCGACCCCGTACATCGTCACCCTGCTGGTCATGGGGCTCGCCGCACAGCGGCTGCGGATGCCCAAGGCCAACAACAAGCCCTACCGGAAGGGACAGGGCACATGACCCCACCCGCCGCGGCGGCTCCCGACTGGGAGGCACTGCGCACGGCGGCCCGGGACGCCATGTCCCGGGCGTACGCCCCCTACTCCCGCTTCCCCGTGGGCGCCGCCGCCCTCGTCGACGACGGCCGCACGGTCAGCGGCTGCAACGTGGAGAACGCGGCGTACGGCGTCGCGCTGTGCGCCGAGTGCGGCCTGATCTCCGCCCTCTTCGCCACCGGCGGCGGCCGCCTCACCGCCTTCACCTGCTGCGACCGCGACGGGGCCGTGCTGATGCCGTGCGGCCGCTGCCGCCAGCTGCTGTGGGAGCACGGTGGCCCCGAGCTCCAGATGGACACGGCGTCCGGCATCCGCCCGCTCTCCGAACTCCTCCCGGACGCGTTCGGCCCGGCCGACCTGGCCCGCATCAGCGCGCCGTGAACCACGCCTGAGCCCCTGTTACGTCCGTACGAAAGGCCCCCCCGCACATGGACGCGCACATGGACGCCATCTCCGTCATCCGAGCCAAGCGCGACGGCGGCCGCCTGAGCGACGCCCAGATCGACTGGATCATCGACGCCTATACGCGCGGCGAGGTCGCCCACGAGCAGATGTCCGCCCTCGCGATGGCGATCTTCCTGAACGGCATGGACCGCGCGGAGATCGCCCGCTGGACCGCCGCGATGATCGCCTCCGGCGAGCGGATGGACTTCTCCTCGCTGCCCCGCCCGACCGCCGACAAGCACTCCACGGGCGGCGTCGGCGACAAGATCACCCTCCCGCTGGCGCCCCTGGTCGCCGCCTGCGGGGCGGCCGTACCGCAGCTCTCCGGCCGGGGCCTCGGCCACACCGGCGGCACCCTCGACAAGCTGGAGTCCATCCCCGGCTGGCGGGCCTCGCTCTCGAACGACGAGATGCTCGGCGTGCTGAGCGAGGTGGGCTCCGTCATCTGCGCGGCGGGCGACGGCCTCGCGCCGGCCGACAAGAAGCTCTACGCCCTCCGCGACGTCACCGGCACGGTCGAATCGATCCCGCTCATCGCCTCCTCGATCATGTCCAAGAAGATCGCCGAGGGCACCGGCTCCCTGGTCCTGGACGTCAAGGTCGGCTCCGGCGCGTTCATGAAGGACATCGACGCCGCCCGCGAACTGGCCACCACCATGGTCGGCCTCGGCACCGACCACGGCGTCCGCACCACCGCCCTGCTCACCGACATGGCCACCCCGCTCGGGCTGACCGCGGGCAACGCGCTCGAAGTCCGCGAATCCGTCGAGGTCCTGGCGGGCGGCGGCCCCGCCGACGTCGTCGAGCTCACCCTCGCCCTGGCCCGCGAGATGCTCGACGCGGCCGGGCTCCCCGACGCCGACCCCGCCAAGGCGCTCGCCGACGGCACCGCCATGGACGCATGGCGGCGCATGATCTCCGCCCAGGGCGGCGACCCCGACGCGGCGTTGCCGGTGGCCCGCGAACAGCACATCGTCACCGCGGAGTCGACCGGTGTCCTCACCCGCCTCGATGCCTACGCCGTGGGCGTTGCCGCCTGGCGGCTGGGCGCGGGCCGGGCCCGCAAGGAGGACCCCGTGCAGGCGGGCGCGGGCATCGAGATCCACGCCAAGCCGGGCGACCACGTCACCGCCGGTGCGCCCCTGCTGACCCTCCACACGGACACCCCTTCGACGTTCGCGTACGCGCTGGAGGCCCTGGAAGGCGCCACCGACTACGCCCCGGCGGACACCGGATTCACCACGAAGCCCATCGTGCTGGAGCGCATCGCCTGACGCGTCAACTGGGAGGGCGCGGCGCGTCATTGGTTTGATCGCGCCGCGCCCTCCCGCGTATCCTCGTACGCATGTACACAGGCACATGGTTCATGAGGCCCCGCACCCGCCGCTGACGGCGGCGCACCGAGCCTTCTCCCTGCCCGCCGTTCCGGCCTTCCGCCGGGCGGCTCCTCGTATGCTGCCCGGCTCCATCCCGAGCTGCGGAGCACCCTGTGTCTTCCCTTCCCCCCGCGGGCTCTTCGAGCCTGCCCCGAACCGAACTCCCCTCCCGGGCCCCGGTCGGCGACCGAGCCCATCTGCGCGCGGATGACATCACCGTCACCCGTGGCGCGCGGCAGATCCTCCGGGGCGTGTCCGTCACCGTCTCCGCCCGCTCCCGGCTGGCCGTCGTCGGCGAGAACGGCCGCGGCAAGACCACGCTGCTGCATGTGCTCGCCGGTCTCCTCGCGCCCGACAGCGGCACCGTGCACCGGGCGGGCACCTTCGGCCTCGCACGGCAGGCCCTGCGCTCCCGCTCCGGCGAAACCGTCGGCACACTGACGGCCGACGCGCTGCGGAGCGCCCACGCCGCCCTGCACACCCTGGACCTGGCTTCCGCGGACCTCGCCCGGGGCGCCGACGGCGCCGACGACCGGTACGCCGACGCGCTGGACGCCGCCACGCGGCTGGACGCCTGGGACGCCGACCGGCGCGTCGACATGGCCCTGGAGGCGCTGCACGCGTGCACCGACCGGACCCGTGAGCTGGCCACCCTGTCCGTGGGACAGCGCTACCGGGTGCGGCTGGCCTGCCTGCTGGGCGCCTGGCACGACATCCTGCTGCTCGACGAGCCGAGCAACCACCTCGACGCCGACGGCCTGGCCTTCCTCACCGACCGCCTGCGCGGCCACGGCGGCGGCGTCGCCCTGGTCAGCCATGACCGCGCCCTGCTGCGCGACGTCGCGAGGGAGTTCCTGGACCTGGACCCCACCCAGGACGGGCGCCCCCGCGCATACGCCGGTGGCTACGAGGCGTGGCAGGACGGCCGCCGCCGGGACCGCGAGCGGTGGATCCAGGACTACGAGGAACAGCAGGCGGAGCACCGCAGGCTGACCGTCGCCGTCGACCAGGCCCGCGACCGGCTCAGCACCGGCTGGCGCCCCGCGAAGGGCACTGGCAAGCACCAGCGCCAGTCGCGGGCACCGGGCGCCGTGCAGGCGCTCAACCGCGAGCGGGAGGCGCTGGAGGCACACCGCATCACCGTGCCCGAGCCGCCGCTGTCGCTGCGGTGGCCCGCGCTGGCCACCCGCCCCGGCTCCGCGCTGGTCCGCGCGCAGGACGTGGCGGTCGCCGGGCGGCTCACCGGCCCGGTCACCCTCGACGTCGACGGCGGGGACCGGCTGCTCATCACGGGCGAAAACGGGTCCGGAAAGTCCACCCTGCTGTCGGTGCTCGCCGACGCGCTCACCCCGACGAGCGGCACGGTGCGCCACCTCGCCGGTGCGCGGGTGGCCATGGTCGCCCAGGAAGTCCCGTCCTGGCCGGGGGAGTTCACTGCCCGGCAGGTGTACGAACAGCACGTGGGGCGGCTGACCGTCCGCGGCGCGGTGCCCGAGCGCGACCTGCTGCCGCTGGGCGCGACCGGCCTGCTGGACCGCGAGGCGATGCGCACCCCGGTCGCCCGCATGTCCCTGGGCCAGCAGCGCCGCCTCGACCTGGCCCTGCGCCTGGCCGTCCGCCCCCACCTGATCATCTTCGACGAGCCCACCAACCACCTCTCGGCCGTGCTCGTCGACGAACTGACCACGGCCCTGCTCGGCACCCCGGCCGCCGTCATCGTCGCCACCCACGACCGCCAACTCCTGGCCGACCTGGCGCCCTGGCCGCGCCTGCACCTGACCCCGGTCTAAATCGATGGGCGGCAGCGGCGTCCGGTTATTACGCTGACCCGTATGCCGCCCGCCGACCGCCTGCTCGCCTTCGCGGCCATGTCGTTCCTGCTGATCGTCGTCCCCGGCCCCAGCGTGCTGTTCGTGATCGGACGCGCGCTGGCCCAGGGCCGACGCGCCGCCCTGACCTCGGTCCTCGGCAACACCCTCGGCGCGTACGCCCTCGTCGTGGCCGTGGCGCTCGGGGTCGGGACGCTCGTGGAGCGCTCGGTCCTCGTCTTCACGGCGCTCAAGCTGGCGGGGGCGGCGTACCTGGTGTACCTGGGCGTGAAGGCCGTGCGCCGACGCCACGCCCTCCCCGCCGCCCTCACCGGCGGCGGCCCCACCGCCCACGGCAGCCTGCGCACGTTGGGCGAGGGGTTCGCCGTCGGCGTGGCGAACCCCAAGACCATCGTCTTCTTCGCCGCCGTCCTCCCGCAGTTCGTCGACCGCGGCGACGGCCACGTGGCACTCCAGATGCTGCTGCTCGGCCTGGTCTTCAACGCCATCGCCCTCGCCTCCGACAGCGTCTGGGGCCTGGCCGCCGCCACCGCCCGGGGCTGGTTCACCCGCTCTCCCGGGCGCCTCGCCCTGGTCGGCGGCGCGGGCGGCCTCACGATGATCGGCCTCGGCGTCACGGTCGCCGCGACGGGCCGCAAGGACTAGGGCGCGAAACTCCCCAGGGCGCAGGTCAGGGGTTCCAGAAGACGTCGGTGTACACGCGGTCGAAGCGCCGCGCGGCCAGGTACGCGCGCTGGATCACCCAGTGGACGGTGGCGCCTCTGCGTCAGCGCCGCACAGGGGCGGGCGGCGGTCATCCACCGCTCCACGTCGTCGGCGGGAACGCCCAGCGCGATCGCCCTCTCACGGAAGGGGCGTAACCGGTCCCGCATCTCAGGAGTCATGGGCGCACCGTAGAGGAAGGGACCGACATCAGCCCTCGCCGTCGACGGCCTCCACCGCGGCGGGGACGAGCACGACCTCTTGCGGGGTCCAGCAGTCCGAGCGCTCGGTGGCCACTTCGGCGGAGCACCCGCGGCACACGAGGTTCGGGCCGTCGCAGCCGTCCAGGCCGCAGCAGCCGTTCCGCCGTCCGCGCAGCGAGGTCAGGTCGGTGCCGCGCACATCGGCCCGGGCCAGGACGATGCCGGTCAGCCCCGCGCGCCGGAGGCCCAGGGCCGCCCCCGGGACCTGTGGCCGGAAGACGCGCTCCCCGGCCTCCGGCGGATCGTAGGCGAAGGTGCCCGGAGCCATCCGCGGCGGGCACTCCTCGCCCTCCGCCAGCTCGTACGGCGCCGGGGCGCTGTCCGCGTCGGGCAGCGGCACCTCTCGTACGGGCGCGGTGACATCGCCGTGGCAGCGGCGGCAACGGAAGACGACCATGCGCGCCATTGTCCGGTTCCGAGCGGGCGGGCTCTACCGCCAGACCACCGTGCGCCAACCTCATACGCCCCCCACGTCACCACCACCGGCGTTTCGGCCACCCCCGGCCGGGCCGGAAGCCTTGCGGTGGGCGACCACGCGTTCGATGGCCCCGCATTCCCGGGCCGCCGCTTCGTCCGGAATCGCGCGCGTTCGATTGAGCCCCTGCCTCGTTGAGCCTGGCATCGCCGGACCACCCAGGTGCGGCGGGCGACCCGAGGAGGGATCCAGGTGACCGTGACCGACACCTCGACCGAACGCTCCGCAGCGCCACCCCCTCCACCACCGGCGGTCATCAGCTTCGAGGGGAAGCACGGCAAGAACCCGCTGGAAGAGGCGAGTTTCGCGACGATGTGCTCGCGGCTTCCCGCGGTGCTGACGAAGACCGCGCGCATGGCCTGGGCCGTCGACCGCGCCGCGGTCGTCCTGCTCCTCGCCTGTCAGGTCCTCACCGGCGCCGCGGCCGCCTGCGTGCTCGGGTTCACCGCGCGGGCCATGACGCACATCCTCGGCGCGGGCACCGTCTCGACGCGCTTACACGCCGCGCTGCCCGCCCTCGTCGTCGTGGCCGTGGCCGCCGCCACTGGCCGGATCAGCGGTGCTCTGTCCTCGTACGCCGACGGGCGGATCACCCCGCGCCTGATGTCCGAGGCGGACACCGCCCTCGTGTCCGCCGTGTGCCGGGTCGAGGCATCCGCGTACGGGGAGCCGGGGTTCGCCGACCGGCAGGAGGCCGCCGAGGTCGGCGTCACCCGCACCCGGCTGATGGTCCAGGACGCGCAGCGCTTCATGGCCGCCCTGGTCCGGATGATCGCCGCCAGCGGTGTCATCACCGTCCTGCACTGGCTGATGCTCCCGCTGCTCCTGCTCGCCGTGCTGCCCGCCGGGCTGGGCGCCGTGCTGTCCGCCCGCGTCGACTACGAGACCCACTACGCCAACATCGGCGACCGCAACGTCCGCGGCATGATGCGCTGGTGGGCCACGTACTCCCGGTACGGCGACGAGGTGCGCGCCAACGGCATGACCGGCTATCTCGTCTACTGGTACCGGGCCCTGTCCGAGCGCATCGACCAGCGCACCCTGACCGCCGCGCCCCGCATGCTCCGCATCACGCTCGCGACCTCCGCCCTCGGGGGCCTGTTCCTCCTCGGCACCTGGGCCGCCCTCGCCTGGCTGGCCACCACCGGCCGGGTCGCCCTGCCCGTCGCGGCCACCGCGGTCGTCGCCGTCCAGGCCACGCTCGCCGCGCTGTCCCAGCTCGTCATCCACGGCGCCGCGATGTTCCACACCTCGCTCTACCTCGCCGACATGCGGTCGTTCCTCGACATGGCCGCCGACCGCGCCCCGCAGCGGGGGGAGTTGACCATCCCGGAGCGGGTGGACGAGATCCGCCTCGACGAGGTCGTCTACCACTACCCGGGCAAGGGCGACCCCGCGGTCGACGGCGTCTCCCTCACCCTGCGCCGCGGCGAGATCCTGGCCGTCGTGGGCGAGAACGGCTCGGGCAAGTCCACCCTGACCAAGCTCCTCACCGGAATCCTCCTCCCCGACAAGGGCCAAGTGCTGTGGGACGACACCGATCTGGCCGACGCCGACTCCGACGCGGTGTGGGCGCGCACCGCCCTCGTCCCCCAGAACTTCGCCTGCTGGCCCCTGCGCGCCCGCGAGAACATCACCCTCGGCCAGCCCAAGACCTACGACGACACCCCGGTGTGGGAGGCCGTCGACGCCGTCGGCATGCGGGAGGCCGTCGAGAAGCTGCCCCGGCAGCTCGACACCCTGCTCGCCCGCGAACTCTTCGGCGGCGCCGAACTGTCCGGAGGACAGTGGCAGCGCCTCGCCTGCGCCCGCGCCCTGTACCGCCGGACCCCGTTGCTGATCCTGGACGAACCGACGTCGCAGATGGACCCGCGCGGCGAGCACCAGATCTTCCTGGAGGTCAAGCGCATCGCCGCCGAGCGCATGACGATCGTGGTGACGCACCAGCTGGAGAACACCCGCCTCGCGGACCGGATCGTCGTCATGCAGCACGGCCGCATCATCGAACAGGGCGGGTACGACGAACTCGTCCACGCGGGCGGGCTCTTCGCCGAGCTGGTGGCGCTGGCCAAGGACCGGTAGGCCGCAGCCTTCGGCTCACCGCGACACGGTGGCGGCACTGCGCCATTGGAGGGGACGAGGGACAGTCCTTGGGCCGTGTGGATCAATTCCGGCGTCTCCCTCAAGACCTTTTCACGATTTTCTTCCTTAAATCTGAATTGACAGTCGACATCCGACTGCGCTTCATGTGGAGGAAACATGCAGATCGCGAAGAAGGCGGCCCTCCTGGCCGCGACCGTCGGCAGCCTGGCGCTCCTCGGGACCGGCACCGCGGCCGCCCACGACGGCACGGGCCACGAGGTTCCGCCTCCGCCCGTCAGCGTCCAGAGCTGTAGCGTCACCACCGGCGACATCACCATCACCAACGGGGACGTCACCACCGGGGACGTCGGGGACGACTCCCCGGTTGCCAACAACACCCTCGTCATCAGTGTCAGCTGCTTCAACACCACCGATGAGGACTGAGGCGGCTTAAGCCGTCCGCGCAGCGTGGCCGGCCGGGCAGGCCCGGCGCCTTTCGCATTCCGGCCCTGGAACGGGCGAAGGGGCCGCGCCCGCCGGACAGTGGCGGGTGCGGCCCCTTCGGGCTCATGAGGCGTCAGGCGCGGGCTGTTCAGTCGTCGTCGCTGTCGCTGTCGTCCTGGTCGTTGTCGTCGTGGTCGACGTGCTGGTCGAGGACCTTGCCGTTGGCGGCGTCGACGGTGACGTCGTGGCTCTTGTGGTCCTTGCCGAGGACGTCGACCTCGTAGACGGTCGAGCCGGTGCGGTCGTTGTCGTCCAGGCCGAAGGAGGTCACGGTGCCGGGCACGGCCTTCAGGGCCTGGTCGGTGGCCTGGCCGTAGCCGGTCTTGTCGCCCTTGATCAGGGCCTGGGCCTCGCGGGCGTCCTCGGCGGCGTCGTCGTCGCGGTCGGTGTGCTTGTTCAGGACCTTGCCGTTGCCCGCGTCGATGGTGACGTCGTGGCTCTTGTGGTCCTTGCCGAAGACGTCGACCTCCCAGATGAGGGAGCCGTTGCGGTCGGCGGTGTCGAGTTCGGCGGAGGTCGCGGTGCCGGGGACGGCCTTCAGCGCGGCGGCCGTGGCCTGGTCGTAGCTGACCTTGCCGGCCTTGACCTCGGTGCGGTCCTGGGCGGTGTCGTCCAGGTGGCGCTCGTTCTGGGTGAGCTGGACCGAGGACTTCGGCGCCGGGCCGCCGTCGTCGTCCGCGAAGGCGCTGGCCGCGCCCGTGCCGCCGATCAGGGCGATGGCGGCGGCCGTGCCGAGAACGACGGCGCGGGGGGTGAGGGTGCGCTTGGCGGTGGCCTTCATGAGGACGTTCCTCCGGTTCGTGTCGCGGTTTCGCTTCCGTCGGCGGGCCCTGTCGCGCCCTTCCGACATCCACTACGTTGCCGAACCGAACCTGAACGCAGCCTGAAGTCCTGAAGCCGTCTTCAGGTTGGGGAGTTCCCGCAGGCCGAACGGGCGAAGGGGCCGCCCCCGCCGGACAGTGGCGGGGCGGCCCCTTCGGGCTGAGAGGGGGGCGTCAGGCGTGCGCCGGGGCGGGACCCATTCGCCGCTCGACCCGGGCCTTGCGCGTCCCGTACAGGGTGATGGCCGTGGCGCCGACGACGGCCAGCAGGCCGAGGGCGACGGTGCCGGTCCAGCCGCCCGCGTGGAAGGCCATGGCGCCGAGCGTGCCGCCCGCGCTGCTGCCGACGTAGTACGCGGTCTGGTAGAGCGCGGCGGCCTGGGCGCGGCCGGTCTTCGCGGTGCGGCTGACCGCCGAGGAGGCGGCGGCGTGGCCCGCGAAGAAGCCCGCGGTGATCAGGACCAGGCCGAGCAGGACCAGCGCCAGCGAGTCGGCGAGGCTCAGCAGGAGCCCGGCGGCGGTGGTGCTCACCGCGACGTACAGGGCGCCGCGACGGCCGAGGCGGCCGACCAGCTTGCCGGTGGCGGCGGAGGAGACCGTACCCACCAGGTAGATCAGGAAGATCGAACCGATCATGCTCTGCGAGAGCCCGAAGGGCTCGCCCACCAGCCGGTAGCCGATCACCGTGTAGACGCCGCCGAAGACGGTCATGAAGAGCGCGCCGATGGCGTACAGGCGGCACAGCAGCGGGTCGGACAGGTGCCGGGTCACGGTGCGGGCCAGGGCCCGCGGGCTGACCGCGGCGGGGGTGAAGTTCCGGGCCTTGGGGATCAGCAGCCGGAAGGCGATCCCGCAGACCAGCGCCATGGCGCCGACCGCCGCGAGGCCCATCCGCCAGCCGTGGCCGTCGGCGACCCAGCCGGTGATGAGGCGGCCGCTCATGCCGCCGACGCTGTTGCCCGCCACGAACAGCCCGATCGCGCCGACCAGCGCCCGCGGTTCGACCTCCTCGGAGAGGTACGCCATCGCGGAGGCCGGGATTCCGGCGATCGCCGCGCCCTGGACGGCGCGCAGCGCGATCAGCCAGCCCAGGTCGGGGGCGTACGGCACGACCAGCGCGAGCGCCACCGCGACCGTCAGCGAGACGGTCATCATCGTGCGGCGGCCGAACCGCTCGGACAGGGCGCTCAGCGGGACGACCATCAGCGCCAGCGCCAGGGTGGCCGCGGACACGCTCCAGCTGGCCTGGTCGGCCTGGACGTGCAGATCGTCGGAGATCGCGGGGAGCAGCGCCTGGGTCGAGTAGAGCAGGGCGAAGGTGGCGAGTCCGGCCGTGAAGAGCGCGAGTCTCATCCGGATGTAGCCGGGGCGGCCGGGGGCCATGCGCTCGGGAGCAGAAGAGACGGGCGGTGCGGAGGCGTCCACGCGGCTGTGGGTGGACGCCCCGGTATCAGCGGGAGGCATGGTTCGAAGGTAAGGACCCGGGGGTTGATGCGTCCAATGCACGGAATCGCGATAATCGATCCACCACAGCATGAGCAGAGGTCAGGGGCGTTTATGTCACGCATCCGCAACGAAAACGACATTCCGGTGACAGTCGAGGTCGAGGCCGAGTCCTGGGCGGCGGCCCTGACGCCCCGCCTCGCCCAGTTCGCCGCGGTGGCGCGCCATGAGCATGTCACTCGCGCGGCACAGGAGTTGGAGGTGCCCCAGTCGACGCTCAGCCGGGCGATGGTGCGGCTGGAGGAGGACCTGGGCGTGGCGCTGTTCGCCCGCCGCGGCCGTACGGTGGCGCTCACCCCGGCGGGGCGCACGTTCCTGCGCTCGGTGGAACGGGCGCTGGCCGAGGTGGACCGGGCAGCCGAGTCCGTACGGGCCGACGCGGACCCGGCGGCGGGCCGCGTCGCGTTCGGCTTCCTGCACACGCTGGGCTCGGAGACCGTACCCGGCCTGATCCGCGGCTTCCGTGCCTCCCACCCCCGGGTCCGCTTCCAGCTGGTCCAGAACTACGGCCAGGCGATGATCGAGCGGATGCGGGCGGGCGGCCTCGACCTGTGTCTGACCTCACCCGTCCCCGACGCCCCCGACCTGGTCGCCCGCCGCCTGGACGAGCAGCGGCTGCGGCTGGTGGTGCCGGACGACCACCGGCTCGCCGGGCGCCGCCGGGTCCGGCTCGCCGAAGCGTCGGCGGAGCTGTTCGTGACGCTGGAGCCGGGGTACGGGCTGCGCCGGATCACCGACGCCCTGTGCGCGGAGGCGGGCTTCACCCCGAAGATCGCGTTCGAGGGGGAGGAGGCCGAGACGATCCGCGGTCTCGTCGCCGCGGGTCTCGGCGTGGCGCTGCTGCCGCCGCCCGCCGTGCCCCGCCCGGGGGTCGCGGAGCTGACGGTCACGGCGCCGCGCGCGGTCCGTGAGATCGGCGTGGCGTGGCTGGACGGCCACCCCGACACGCCTCCGGTGGCCGCCTTCAAACGGTTTCTGCTGAGCCGTCGCGGTCAGCTTCTGGACTGACGCTCTCGCAGCTTTCCCGACGGGTGTTCTCCCGGCTGAGGTTCGCGGCGTCCGGGCTGATCAGGACGTCGACCCCGGCCCGCAGGAACTGCTCGAAGACGTCCTGGTTCTCCGCCGAGGCCAGCGCGGGGGTCTGGATGGTGCCGCGCATCAGGCTGGTGCCGAGCACCCACGCCACCAGCAGCTCGGCCCGCACCTCGGCGTGCGGGCCCTCCAGGCGCGCGGCGAACCGCTTGGTGAACATGTCGGTCAGCTCCTCGCGCAGACGGCCGATGGCCTCGTCGCGGCTGGAGGAGCGGAGCACGGTGAGCACGGGGTGGGGGAAGTCGGCGTCCTTGGGCTCCCCGGCTATCAGCGCGCTGAACCATTCCGCGACGCAGTCCAGGGGGACGTCGAGCAGCGGTTCGAACACCTTGGAGTTGCTCGACACCGTCTCGAACAGCGCTTCCTTTGAGCCGAAGTACCGGTAGACGAGCGCCGCGTCCACTCCGACGTCCCCGGCGATGTCGCGCACGCTGGTGCCGTCGTAGCCGTACCGGCCGAAGCGGAAGGCGGCGGCGGACATCAGGGCGGTGCGCGTCCGCTCGGCGCTGCGCTTGCGCGCGGGCTCGCACCGCCCTGACGTCCCCGAAGTCCGGTCGTTCGCTGGTTCGTTCACCCGATAGCTCCTCGTGCAGATACGGCCCGTCGCCGGTCGCCCATCCTCCAGGCTCTGCCGACTGTCTCAAAGTCACCGATCGTTGTCAGCGCTTGTTGACTTTTCGTCGCACGCACCTGCACGATGATCGATAAGTCAACGATCGATGACTTAGGGGTTGGGAGATCAACTGTGTCTGAGGTATCTGGCCGCCATGTCGCCGTGATCGGAACCGGCTACGTCGGACTGACCACCGGCGCCTGCCTGGCGTCCCTGGGCCACCACGTGGTGTGCGCCGACGCCGACTCCCAGAAGGTCCAGCGGCTGCGGCGGGCCGAGGTCGACATCCTCGAACCCGGCCTGCCGGATCTCGTCCGGGACACCGTGGCCACCGGCCACCTGGAGTTCACCCAGGACACCGCGGCCGCCGTGGCCGACGCCGACGTCGTGTTCCTCTGCCTGCCCACGCCCATGGGCGCGGGCGGCGCCGCCGACCTGGCCGCCGTCGAGACGGTGGCCGGGGAGATCCGCACCGTCCTGCCGCAGGGCAGCGTGGTCGTCAACAAGTCCACCGTGCCCGTCGGCACCGCGCAGCGCGTCGCGGACCTGCTCGGCCGCCCGGACGTGACGGTGGTGAGCAATCCCGAATTCCTCCGCGAGGGCCGGGCCGTGCACGACTTCCTGCACCCGGACCGCATCGTGATCGGCGCCGCGGACCGGGAGGCCGGGCAGCGCGTGGCCGACCTGTACGGCACGCTGGACGCGCCCGTCGTGCTGACCGACGCCGCCAGCGCCGAACTGGCCAAGTACGCGGCCAACTTCTTCCTGGCCATGAAGCTGTCCTTCGCCAACAACCTGGCCACCCTCTGCGAACACTTCGGCGCCGACATCGGCGACGTCACCGACGGCATCGGCCACGACCCCCGCATCGGCCCCGCGTTCCTGCGGCCCGGCCCCGGCTGGGGCGGCTCCTGCCTGCCCAAGGACACCCACGCCCTACTGACGATCTGCCAGGAGGCCGGGGTGGACTTCCCGCTGCTGCGGGCCACCATCGAGACCAACGTCGAGCACCAGTACCGGCTGGTCGAGCGCATCGTCGCCGAGTCCGCGGCCGCTGACGGCTCGCTGCACGGCGTACGCCTCGCCCTGCTCGGCCTGACCTTCAAGGCGGGCACCTCCGACCTGCGCGACTCACCCGCCCTGGCCATCGCCCGGCTCCTGAAGGAGCGCGGCGCCGAACTCCTCGCCTACGACCCGGCGCTGGAGGGCACCCGCCGCCCCGACCTCAGCGATCTGCTCACCGTCGTGGACGACCCGCTGGAGGCGGCGGCCGGTGCGGACGCGTGCGTCGTCCTCACCGAGTGGCCGCAGCTGCGGGACCTCGACTGGGAGGCCATCGCCGGGCGGCTCGCCACCCCCACCGTCCACGACTTCCGCAACCTCCTCGACCCGGTCCGGCTGGAGCGGGCCGGGCTGCGGTGGTACGGCGTCGGCCGCACGCCCGCCCTGGCGCCGCGCGGCTGAGCGTCACGCGACGCCCCGACTCCGTACGCGACGCCCCTCCGTACGCGACGCCCCGACTCCGAACGCGACGCAGCCCGACCACGTCACCGAACCGACCGAACAGAAAGGGTTCACCCCATGCGGGTCCTGTGCACCACAACCGGCAGCGCCTCCCACGGGCGCGCCCAGCTACCCCTGCTCCGCGCGCTCGCCGCGGCCGGACACGAGGTGCTGGTGGTCACCAACTCCGGACTGGCACCGGTCTTCCAGGACGACGACGTCCGCGTGACCACCGTCATGCCCGACCTCGACCCCCGCGCCCGGATGCAGGAGCAGGCCGACGAGATGGCCAACCTGCCGCAGGGCGACACGGCCGCGCTGCACTCCGCGATGGGACGGCTCATGTTCCGCGGCATGGCGGGCGCCGGGGCGAAGATCTCCCTGGAGGCCGTCTTCCCGACGGCGAAGGAATTCCAGCCCGACCTCATCCTGCGCGACGGCATGGACATGGGCGCCTGCCTGATCGCCGAGCGGCTGGGCATACCCCATCTGCCCACCCCCTCCGGCGCCGTCAACATCCTCGACCCGGCCGATGTGCTGCCGTACCTCAACGGCACCCGCGAGGAAGTCGGGCTGCCCACCCACGACGACCCGCTGTCCATCGCGCCGCACGGGCGCGTCGACTGCGTACCGCCGGAGTTCACCTTCGCCCGGAACCTGCCCCCGACGTTCTCGTACCGGCAGACCGTGGACGTCGAGCGGGCCTCCGTCCTGCCGCGCTGGGTCGCCGAACTCCCCACCGACCGGCCGCTGGTGTACGCAGCCATCGGCACCGCGTTGCCGAAGATGCTGGAGATGGGCGGCGCCGAAGGAGGGCTGGAGCTTCCCCCCGGGTTCCCGGACCCCACGGCCACCCTGCGCACCATCGCGGACGCCGTGTCGCGGCTGGAGGACTGCACCGTCGTCCTCACCACCTCGGGCGTCCCGCTGGACACCGACGGCCTGCCGCCGCACGTCCACGTCACCGAGCGGCTGCCGCAGCCGATCCTGCTGGAGTCCGTCGACGTGTTCCTCACCCACGGCGGCTTCAACAGCATCCGTGAGTCGCTGCGCACCGCCACCCCGCTGGCCGTCCTGCCGCAGTTCGGCGACCAGCACGCCAACGCGCGCCGGGTGGAGGAGCTGGGACTGGGCCGCCACGTCACCGACACCACCCCCGAGGGCGTCGCCGCCGTCTGCCGGGACGTCCTCGCCGACGACGCCATCACCGCCCGGGCCCGTACGGCACGGCTGACGATGCTGGCCACGCCGGGCATCGAGACCGCCGTCGGCGATCTGGAGAAGCTCGCCGGATAACCCCGCCCCGCACGCCGAACGGTACGACGCGACCCCCGGGAAGAGACGGACCTCCTCGTGACCACCTCCGACACGACCGAGCGGGGCGCGGCCCCCGACGCGGACGGCCCGCCCGTACGGCTCACCCACCGCCAGATCACCACCGTCATGTCGGGCCTGGTGCTCGGGATGTTCCTGGGGGCGCTCGACGGGACCGTGGTGTCGTCCGCGCTGCGCACCATCGCGGACGACCTCCACGGCCTCACCGCCCAGGCCTGGGTGACCACGGCCTACCTGATCACCGCCACCATCGCGACCCCGCTGTACGGCAAGCTCTCCGACATCCACGGCCGCCGCCCGGTCTACCTGGCCGCGATCGTGCTGTTCACCATCGGCTCGCTGCTGTGCGGGATCGCCACCTCGATGTACGAGCTGGCGGCGTTCCGGGCGGTGCAGGGCCTGGGCGGCGGCGGGCTGATGTCGCTCGCCATGACGATCGTCGCCGACATCACCTCGCCCCGGGAACGCGGCCGCTACCAGGGCTACTTCATGGCGGTGTTCGGCGGCGCCAGCATCGTCGGCCCGCTCGTCGGCGGGGCGCTGGCGGGCAGCGAAACCCTGCTGGGGATCGACGGCTGGCGCTGGATCTTCCTGATCAACGTGCCGCTGGCGATCCTGGCCATCACCGTGATCCTGCGGGTGCTGCACCTGGTGCCGCACCGCCCGGTGCGGCACCGCCTCGACTACGGCGGCGCGGCCGCCCTCGCCGTCGGTCTGGTCCCGCTGCTCACCGTGGCCGAGCAGGGCCGCAGCTGGGGCTGGGGCGCGCCGCTGTCCCTGGCCATGTACGCGATCGGGGTGCTGGGCCTGGCCGGGTTCGTCCTGGTGGAGCGGCGGATGGGGGACGCGGCCCTGCTGCCGCCGCGGATGTTCCGCATCACGTCGTTCCGGCTCGGCACGACGCTGCACTTCATCGTCGGCATCGGCATGTTCGGCGCGATGACGACGCTGCCGCTGTATCTCCAGCTGGTGAAGGGCATGAGCCCGATCGAGGCGGGTCTCGCCACGCTGCCCACCGTCGCGGCGAACCTGACGGTCACGCTGGTCGTCGGCCGACTGATCGCCAAGACCGGGCGGTTCAAGGTCTACCTGGTGACGGGCATCGGCTCGTTCGCGGCCGCCATGGTCGTCTACGCGACGCTGGGCGTGGACAGCCCGCTGTGGCACGTCGCCCTCGGCATGGTGTTCATGGGCGCCGGGCTGGGCGCGGCCATGCAGACGCTCACCACCCTCGCCCAGAGCGAGGTGCCCCGGAAGGACATGGGCGCCGCGACCGCTGGGGTCAACTTCTTCCGCTCCAACGGCGGCACGGTGGGCGCCGCCGCCTTCGTCTCCATCCTCTTCTCGTTCGCGGGAACGCGGATCGGCGACCGCTACACCGAGGCGCTTGCCCACCCCGCGTACCGCAAGCTCGCCGAACAGCCCGCGAACGCGGAGGCACTGAAGGCGGCCGTCGGCCCCGGCGGCAAGGTCAACCTGGAAGACTCCGCCTTCCTGCACACCCTCGACCCCCGGGTCGCCCAGCCCTTCCTGGAGGGGTACGTCAGCTCCCTGCGGATCGTGTTCCTCACCGGCGCCGCCGTGATCCTGGTGGCCTTCCTGATCGCCGCCCGGCGGGTGCCGGACCTGACGCTGTCCGACGAGTAGCCACTTCAGACGCAGCGGGCGCCGCTTGACCTTGCCGCCGGCGGCAGGGTTGGACGATCACGGCATGGACACCAGCACCGCACCGCAGAGCGGCAGGACCGTCGTCGTCACCGGGGCCGGGACCGGGATCGGCCGTGCCACCGCCCGGGCCTTCGCCGCCGAGGGCGCCCAGGTGCTCGCCGTCGGACGGCGGGCCGAACCGCTCCACGAGACAGCCGCCGGACACCCGCGGATCACCCCGCTGACCGCGGACATCACGGCCGTGGGAGAGCCGGAGCGCATCGTCCGCACCGCCCGGGAGTCGCACGGCCGGCTGGACGTGCTGGTCAACAACGCGGGCATCGTGCGCAGCGGAGCCCTCGGCACTCTCACACCGGAGATGATCGACCCGCAGATCGCCACCAACCTGATCGCCCCCATCCTGCTGACCCAGGCCGCGCTGCCCCTGCTGGAGGCGACCGGCGGGGTGATCGTCAATGTGAGCACCTCGGTGGGGCAGCGGGCCTGGCCCGGCAGCTCGGTCTACGCGGCGACCAAGACCGCGCTGGAGCTGCTGACCCGCAGCTGGGCGGTCGAGCTGGCACCCCGCGGCATCCGCGTGGTCGCGGTCGCCCCCGGCGCGATCGAGACCCCGATCGGTGAACACCAGGGCCTGACACCGGAACGGAGGGCCGCGGTGCGGGAATGGCAGCTGGCCCACACCCCGCTGGGCCGCATCGGCCAACCCGGGGAGGTGGCCCGGGCCGTCACCCAACTCGCCTCGCCCGAGGCGTCGTTCGTCACCGGAGTCGTGCTCCCGGTCGACGGCGGGGCGGTCGTGGCGTGATAGGTGTGGCCCCGGAGGTGGCGCGGGTGAGGATCGGCGAGCTGGCCAAGGCGACCGGGACGACCCCGCGTGCGCTGCGGCACTACGAACAGGCCGGGCTGATCTCCTCCGAGCGGGCCGTCAATGGCTACCGCGTCTACGACGAACGGGCCGTGGTGCGGGTCCGCAACATCCGCCACCTGCTGGCCGCCGGACTCACCCTCGACGACGTCCAGGCGTTCCTGCCCTGCCTGGACGGCGATGTGGCGGCCGCACCGCCGTCGGACAAGGGGCTGCGCGTCGCGTGGGAACGGCTGGCGGTCCTCAACGAACGGATCGCCGCCCAGACCGAGGCCCGCGACCGGCTGGAGTCCGCGCTGCGGAACACGACCCGCCCCGGGGCCTGACCCTCTGCCCCACGACAGAGGGTCAGGCCGCTCACTGCAACGGCGAGTCCGGCGGTGGAATGCGCACGATGCGCTCCCGGTCGACGGCCTCCACCCCGTCCACCGCCTCCAGCACCGGGATCCGGTCCTCGGCGATGGTGCCGGACAGCGAGCCGAGCAGGGGCTGTTCGCCGGTGACCGTGAGACCGGCCGCGCGGGCGGCCCGTACGACCTCCGCGAACCGGTCGGGGTCGACCGAGACGATCACCCCGACCGGTCCGGATGCCTCGCTCACGGGGCCCGTCACGGCGCCTGCAACAGACCCGCGCCGACATCCGCGGCGGGCTGCGGCAGCGGGTACGCCCCGGAGAGCAGCCGGGACCGAAGCCCCGCCCCCGACGCCTCCGGCGCCGCCTGGGCGATCAGCGCGAGGACACCGGCGGCGTGCGGGCACGCCATGCTGGTGCCGCGCAGCGTCTGGTACTTGCCGCCCGGGGCGGCCGAGAACACACCGACGCCGGGCGCCGCGATATTGACCTCGCCGCCCTTGTCGTTGATGGCGCCGCACGAGAAGAACGCCGTCGACAGGTCCTTGTCGAGGGCTGCGACCGCCAGTATCGAGGGGCAGTTGGCGGGCCGTCCGACGGGGACGACGAGTCCCGGCCGTCTGCTCTCGTTGCCCGCCGCGGCGACGATGACCGTCCCGCGCTGGAGCGCGCGCTGGGCCACATTCTCGTAGGTCTGCGGGAAGAGTTCTCCCGGCTGGACCTGGGCGCCGAGCGACATCGAGATCACCCGTGCGCCGTGGGCGATGGCCCAGGCCATGCCCGCCAGGATCTGGCCGTCGCTGCCGGTGCCGCGGTCGCCCAGCACCTTGCCGGCGAGGATCTTCGCCTCGCCCGCCACGCCGTAGCGGGGCGCGTGCTCGGGTTTGGCGGGACCGGCGACGGTGCCGATGCAGTGCGTACCGTGGCCGTGGCCGTCCTCCACGTCCTCGCCCGGCACGAACGAGGCCGTCAGCTCGAGACATCCGGCCAGGTCCGGATGGCCGGTGGCCACCCCGGTGTCCAGGACGGCGACCTTCACCCCGCGACCGGTCAGATGCGAGAGGTTGGCCCGGATCGCCTGCTGTCCCCAGGTGGTGGTCTGCTCGTCCCAGGCCGGGCCCAGCGAGGCGGCGAGTTCGGCCCGGGTGTGCCGGTCGACCTCGTCCTCGTCGCTGCGGTAGGTCGGGAAGAACCCGGTCAGCGTCCGCTGCGGCTCGGTGATCACCGAGGCGTACACCATCCGTTCCGGCTCGGCGGCAATGATGGAGGGCTCGGTCTGCGCCGTGGTCACCAGTGTGTGCCGCTGGTCGGGCTGCACTTCGACGACGGCGGCACCGAGTTCGTCGAACAGCACCGACACATCGGGGCGTTGGAGCAGCTCGGCGGCGCCGGCGGGCTCGATCCCGCGGACGCGTTCGACGGACGCGATCCCTGCGGACGAGCGCAGCGCGTCCAGTCCGCGTTCCGTCTCCCGCTGGTCGAGCAGCACCACGTACCGGCCGGTGTACTCGGTGGCGTGGGGCATGAGCGGCACATCGGCACGCTCGGGATGTTCGCCATTGGGCGGCCTGCCCATGGGTCCGTTCGTCATGGGGATTCTCCGCTTCTGTGCGCTTCCCCCGTGCTGTGGGGGCGCGCGCCGATGCGCGGAGTGTCGGGCGCCAAGACTGTCGGGGCGGTCCGTCGCGTACCGGCGCGGTGCCATCGCCCACTTCGAGGCGGTCGTCTCACGGTCGTGTCACGCTCGCCTCGCGGGCGCCCCCCTCATCCACCGTCACGCCGCTGACGGGCCCCCGCAACTCAGGCCCGGCGGTTGCTCAGCGCCGCAGCGTGGAGCCGAAGCCCGCGGCCAGCGGCATGCGCAGGCCCAGCGGGGGCGGCGCGGCCAGGGCGTCGGCCACCGGGCGGGAGTAGCCGGTGGCGAAGAGGGAGCCGAGGAGGAAGTCGATGGCCAGCGCCTGGACCTCGGAGCGGTGCTGGTTCAGCCCGTGCCCGTCGGTGTGCACCTCGAAGCGGCACACATCGCGGTTGACCTTCTTGGCCCGCTCGGCGAACCGGTACGACAGCTCGGGGTCGACGCGCTCGTCGTTCGTGCCGTGGGCGATCAGCACCTGCCGCCCCACCAGGTGCTTGACCGGCTCGGGCTCCAGCGTGTCCGGCTCCGGGAGCCAGGGCGCCAGGGCCACCACCGAGGCGACGGCGGGATGCCCGGCGGCGCGCAGCGCGGCGCGGGCGCCCATGCCGTGGCCCGCGAGGCACACCGGTACGTCGCCGTAGCGCCGTACGACCTCCTGGGTGGCCCATTCGGCGTCGGCGGCCGCGGCCGCGTCGGGCCCGTTCCAGCCGCGGCACCGGTAGTGGACGACGTGGGCGGCCAGCCCCTCCTCCTGGCCCGCCCGGACCAGTCGCCGGGCCAGCGGCAGCACGGCCGCGACGGACATCCGGGTGGGCCGCCGGGTGCCGCCGTCCGGATCGCCGCCCGGAAGCAGCAACACCACACCGTGCACGGTCCTCCGCGAGGCGGCCGCGCCCATCGGCCGCCCCAGCCGGGCGCCCCGTTCGGGCAACGCTTGCTGAGCCATGGCAAAACGATCGCAGAACGGAGAGTGGAGTCCACTACCCGTGCGGGTCACTGTTCCGTATCTATCCGCGACGGTCTACGCGCGTAGGGGCTATGGTGCGCAGATGACGAGCGAGCACACCCACCAGCCCACCCCCGAACAGATCCGCCGTGCCCCCAAGGTGCTGCTGCACGACCACCTCGACGGTGGGCTGCGCCCCGGCACGATCATCGACCTCGCCCGGGAGACCGGGTACGAGGCGCTGCCGGAGAGCGAACCGGACAAGCTCGGCCTCTGGTTCCGCGAGGCGGCCGACTCCGGCTCGCTGGAGCGGTACCTGGAGACGTTCGCCCACACCTGCGCCGTCATGCAGACCCGGGACGCGCTGGTCCGGGTCGCCGCCGAATGCGTCGAGGACCTGGCCGAGGACGGCGTCGTCTACGCCGAGATCCGCTACGCCCCCGAGCAGCACCTCACCCAGGGACTCACCCTGGAGCAGGTCGTCGAGGCGGTGAACGACGGCTTCCGCGAGGGCGAGCGGCGGGCCCGGGACAACGGCCACCGGATCCGCGTCGGCGCCCTCCTCACCGCGATGCGCCACGCCGCCCGCGCCCTGGAGATCGCCGAACTCGCCAACCGCTACCGCGACCTCGGCGTCGTCGGCTTCGACATCGCGGGCGCCGAGGCGGGCTTCCCGCCCACCCGCCACCTGGACGCCTTCGAATACCTGAAGCGGGAGAACAACCACTTCACGATCCACGCGGGCGAGGCGTTCGGGCTGCCCTCCATCTGGCAGGCGCTCCAGTGGTGCGGCGCCGACCGGCTGGGCCACGGGGTGCGCATCATCGACGACATCGAGATCGCCGACGACGGCTCCATCACGCTGGGCCGCCTCGCCAGTTACGTCCGGGACAAGCGCATCCCGCTGGAGCTGTGCCCGACCTCCAACCTCCAGACGGGCGCGGCCACCTCGTACGCCGACCACCCCATCGGGCTGCTGCGCCGCCTGCACTTCCGGGCCACCGTGAATACGGATAATCGTCTGATGAGCGGTACGAGCATGAGCGTCGAATTCCAGCACCTGGTTTCGACGTTTCAGTACACGCTGGACGACATGCAGTGGTTCACCGTTAATGCGATGAAGTCGGCCTTCATTCCTTTCGGTGAACGTCTGGCGATGATCAATGACGTGATCAAGCCTGGGTATGCTGAATTGAAGTCCGAATGGCTGTTCCGGCAGGTGGGCTCGACCACCCCTGTGACCAGGGATTCTGCGGTCGAGGGCAGCTGATCGTACGGACGGAAGAAAAGGCCGGGGAAAGGGTTTGGTGGCCGTCCGGTGACCGCTTTTCCCTGTTTGCGGGCGTCCGAAAACCAGGGCTACGTTTCCGTATCGGTCAAGACCCCCGTCTGCAAGGACAGATTTCTGATGAAGCAGGGAACCCTCAAGACCCTCGGCGTGATGGCCCTCGGCGCTGCCGCCCTCGTGGCCGGAGGCGGCGTCGCGTCCGCGGCCGGCACCCCCGGCCCCCACGGCCATGGCACCTCCGCCGTCCCCGGCGGCCCGGGCGCCGGCGCCTCCGCCCCGCAAGCGTCGCTCCCCGGCAACGCGGTCCCCGGCAAGCCCGGCAGCGGCCCCGCCGCCGGTCGGCCCAGCCAGCCCGAGCCGCAGGGCCTGCTGGGCAACCTCGGCGGGCTCGGTGGGCTCAAGAACCTGCCGACCAACAACCTCATGCGACTGGGCTGATCCTCCGTCCGGCACCCGGCCGGGCCGCACACCCGCCTCGGGTGTGCGGCCCGGCCGCGTCGTCGGTGGCGGGCTGCCGTCACCAGGCCTCGCGGTAGGAGTCCTCCGCCGGTAGGAGGATCCACAGCGCGATATAGAGCAGGAACTGCGGGCCCGGCAGCAGACAGGAGACCAGGAAGATCACCCGCATCGTGGTCGAGGTCGTTCCGAACCGGCGGGCCAGCCCGGCGCAGACGCCGGCGATCATCTTGTCGTTGCGGGGGCGTACCAGTGCGGCGGCCATGATGGCGGCTCCTCGGCGTAGGGGTTCGTACCGTCCCGGGTCGTGTTGCCCGAGCTGATACCTCCACGCTAGGTCCGCGAGCCGGACGAGGCGTCGCTCCAGGGGGCGAGGCCGACCCTGGTCATCGTCGGGGTCACCGTCCGGCCGCTCTCCTCCCGCGGGAGGGCGGCGCCCCCGACCCGGTCGGCCCGGCGGCGGACCAGGGTCCGTACGGCGGGCACCACCAGCAGGTGCGCGAGCGCGACCCCGAGGGTGTTCAGCAGCAGCGCGTCCACGCTCACGATCTGGCCGGTCACCTCGCTGCGCAGCAGGGCGATCGCCATGGCCGTCATCGCCCCGGTGAAGGTCGTCCGCACGAACGAGGCGAACGGGTACGCGTCCACCCGGCCCCCGGCCAGCGGCAGCAGCACCCCCAGCGGCGCGAGCAGCAGCAGCCCCCCGCCGATCGAACGGGCCGCGGCCCAGGGGGTGAGCGCCAGATCGGCGCGGATGGCGCCCAGCGGTTCCAGGGTCTCGGCCGTCACCCACGGCACGGTCAGCGGGCGCAGGGTCAGCCAGCAGACGAACGCAAGGTGAGCGACGAGGAGAACGAAACCCGCGGCGCGGTAGCGGAAGGCGGCCCGACGGCCGAAACGACCCTGCACGTATCTCAGGACGCGACCGGCCGGGCTCGCGGTTCCGCGCGCACCGCGCTGGTCAGTAACGGGTTACCGACTGGTCGGTTACCGGATCGTCACGGGAAACGGGCCGGGAACGGGCGGCGAACCACAGGGAATCGGTCAGTCCGCCGGTCAGGACGCAGCGCCTCGTCACACCGGTCGCCCGGTCAGGTCACCAGCACCCCGGAGGTCACCGCGACCTCCGGACGGCTCCGCATCTCCTCGGTGCACTCGTACCGCTTCAGCGGGTCCCTGTCGCTGTCCGGGCCGCCGAGCACCACCTTGTGCTCCTCGTCCGCCGCCGCCGAGCCCGCGAACGTGCAGATGATCTGCGCGAGCGCGTACGACGGCAGCTCCTCCGGCGGCCGGTTCAGCCGCAGCGCCCCGTCCGGGTCGCCCTTCGCCGGACCGGAGACCGAGATCCAGTCCTCCACCGCGGTGGAGAACCCGGCCGAGGACTCGGACGCCGAGGGCGGCTGCCGCAGCTGCTCCAGCAGCGCCCGGGCCGCCTCCACCCGCTCGATCGGCGCCTTCCGCTCCGACAGCTGCGCGTTCCGGTTCACCGACAGGATCCGCGAGGTGCACAGCAGATAGATCCGTACGGACACCCGGCCCGCCCCCTCGGCGGCCCGCCCCGTCTCCGGCGCCCGGCACGACGCGCGCGAGGGCGCGGCCCCGGCGTCCACCGGCACCGAGGTGCCGCGTATGCCGCACCCGGCCGCCAGCAGCGCGGCCACGACGGTCAGCAGCAGGGCGGCGCGCCGCCGGGTCGCTCGCGGGCTCATGGCGCGCCCCCTTCGTTCCTACGGCTGCCCTCGGCACCGTCGTCCTTGCCGGGCTCGCCCTTGCGCTCCCTGCCCTTCCGGTCCTCGCCCTTCCGGTCCTCGATCGAGGCCAGGCGCGAGGCGTCCATGGGCAGCCGCAGCGTGAAGACGGCCCCGCCCTCCGGCGAGTTCGCGGCGCTGATGTCACCGCCGTGGATGTGCGCGTTCTCCATCGCGATCGACAGCCCCAGCCCGCTGCCCTCCGAGCGGGGCCGGGAGGCGCTCGCCTTGTAGAAGCGGTCGAAGACGTGCGGCAGCACGTCCTCCGGGATGCCCGGACCGTGGTCCCGCACCTTGATCAGCAGATCCTCGCCCTCGGGCAGTACCGACACCCGCACGGGGGAGCCCCCGTGCTTGAGCGCGTTCCCGATCAGGTTCGCCAGGATGACGTCCAGCCGCCGCGGGTCCAGCCGGGCCATGATCCCGCGCGCCGCGTCCAGCTCCACCGCGTCCAGCCAGGCGCGCGCGTCGATGCACGCCGTCACCTGGTCCGCGACATCGACGTCGTCGAGCACCAGCCGGGCGGTGCCCGCGTCGAAGCGGGTCACCTCCATCAGGTTCTCCACCAGGTCGTTCAGCCGCCGGGTCTCGCTGACCACCAGCTGCACCGCCGGGGCGATCATCGGGTCGAGCGCGTCGGCCTCCTCCTCCAGCACCTCGGTGACCGCCGTGATCGCGGTGAGCGGGGTCCGCAGCTCGTGCGACATGTCCGCGACGAAGCGCCGGCTGGACGCCTCCCGCGCGCTCAGCTCCGCCACCCGCTTCTGGAGCCGCTCCGCGGCCCGGTTGAAGGTGTGCGACAGCTTGGCCAGCTCGTCCGAGCCGGAGACCTGGAGCCGGGTGTCGAG
Organism: Streptomyces botrytidirepellens; assembly: GCF_003721215.1. Classification (NCBI taxonomy): domain Bacteria; kingdom Bacillati; phylum Actinomycetota; class Actinomycetes; order Kitasatosporales; family Streptomycetaceae; genus Streptomyces; species Streptomyces botrytidirepellens. The sequence continues at coordinate 21,958 of NZ_RIBZ01000179.1, read as the reverse complement.
ATGCCCCTCGCCCAGCCGGTTCGCCGCCTCGCCCAGCCGCTGCACCGGCCGCAGCACGGTGGCCGCGGCCGCCTGCGCGAGCAGCGCGGAGCCGACCAGCGCCAGGGCGGTGGCGATGCCCAGCGACCAGGCGAGCGAGTTCAGGTCCTGGCGCTCGGTGTCCAGGGACTTGAGCATGTAGCCGGTCGGCCCGCCCCCGTTCACCTTCGCCCCGCCCACCAGGTACGGGGTGCCGTCCAGCGTGATCCGCTGCCAGTAGAGGTGGTACGGGGCGGCCTGCGACCCCTCGGCGGCGCGCCGCTCGTCCACCGCGCGCCGCAGCACCCCCGGCACGGCCTTCATGGTGAACAGATCCGGCTTCGAGGCCGCCGTGCAGCCGCCGCTGCCCGTTGTCCGGGTGACCAGCAGCACCTCGTACTTCTGCGTGTTGTCCGCCATGCGGTCCGCCGCGTCCTGAAGCTCGGGACAGGTCGGCGTGACCGGCAGCGGATCGGTGTCGTCCTTCAGCGCCTTGCGGAACTCGTCCAGCGCCGCGTCCTGGGTGCGCGTCAGCACCGCGTCACGGTTCAGCCAGTACGCGATCGCCGACGCGGACGCCGCGGCCGCCAGCGCCACCAGACCGAAGACCAGCATCAGCCGCAGCCTCAGGCTGAGCCACCGCAGAATCCCCGCGGCCCAGCCCCGCCCCCGGCCGGGCTCCTCGTTCACACCGCTCAATTCCGCGACTCTCCGCCCCACCCGTGCGCACCGGCGTACGCGGCCGCGTCCCTCACGCCGGAGCGTCCAACCGGTACCCGACCCCACGCACCGTGCGGATCAGCGTCGGCGACGACGGCACGTCCTCCACCTTGGCGCGCAGCCGCTGAACGCACGCGTCCACCAGCCGGGAGTCACCCAGATAGTCGTGCTCCCACACCAGCCGCAGCAGCTGCTGCCGCGACAGCGCCTGCCCCGGCCGCCGGCTCAGCTCCAGCAGAAGCCGCAGCTCGGTGGGGGTGAGCTGAAGGTCCTCGCCGTTCTTGGTCACCGTCATGGCGGCCCGGTCGATCACCAGGCTGCCGAAGGACGCCGCGTCGTTCGCCTCCCGTTCGCCGCGGCGCAGCACCGCGCGGATACGGGCGTCCAGCACCCGCCCCTGCACGGGCTTCACCACATAGTCGTCCGCGCCCGACTCCAGCCCCACGACCACGTCGATGTCGTCGTTCCGGGCCGTCAGCAGAATGATCGGCAACTGGTCGGTGCGGCGGATGCGGCGGCACACCTCGAAGCCGTCGATCCCGGGCAGCATCACATCCAGCACGATCAGATCCGGCCGCTGCTCGCGCAGCAGCTTCAGACCGTCCTCGCCCGTCGCCGCGGTCGCCACACGGTGGCCCTGGCGGGACAGGGAGAGTTCGAGGGCCGTGCGGATGGCGTCGTCGTCCTCGATCAGCAACAGGAAAGGCACGTTGGTCATTCTGGCCTACAAGGGGCCTGTAGTTCGACCGTCGGGTCTCCACCAGCTTGATCGCCTGTGACGAGCCTGTGACAGTCGGCAGACAGCGCCATGAAACTGGTTCGGCAAAGTCTTCTGTGCACCGGCCGGAACGAGCGGCCGGGCAGCCAGCAGACGACCGAGCAGGCTCCACCGACGGGGGGCGCGACATGAGCACACTGCACTACACCCACAACAGCGCAGTCATTCGCACGCGTCTCCACGACGCCGGCCGGAGCGCGGAGAAGTCCGGTGCCGTGAGCGGGCGGGGGTGCGCTCGCGGCACCGGGCGTCAGCGGCCGCCGTACATGGTGGCCATTGACGCGAACTCGGGGGCCGGGGAGGGCCCCGGGGGGAACGGGGGTCCCGGGGGGGATCACGGGGGCAGCTCGTACAGGGAGGCAGAGGGGGAGCGGCGCACGCAGAGCGGGGCGGAAGCGGAATTCACCGCGTACGTCCAGGAGCGCCGCGCCTCCCTGTACGCAACCGCCTACCACCTGACCGGCGATCGGTTCGAGGCCGAGGACCTGCTCCAGAGCGCGCTGTTCTCGACCTACCGGGCCTGGGACCGGATCAGCGACAAGGCCGCGGTCGGCGGCTATCTGCGCCGCACCATGACCAACCTGCACATCAGCGCCTGGCGTCGGCGCAAGCTCAACGAGTACCCGACGGAGGAGCTGCCGGAGACGGTCGGCGACCAGGACGCGATGCGCGGCACCGAACTGCGCGCCGTGCTCTGGCAGGCCCTGGCCCGGCTCCCCGAACTCCAGCGCACGATGCTGGTGCTGCGGTACTACGAGGGCCGGACGGATCCGGAGATCGCGGACATACTCAACATAAGTGTCGGAACGGTCAAGAGCAGCATCTGGCGTTCACTGCGCCGGATGCGCGAGGACGACACCCTCAGCTTCGGCCGTGACGAGGAAGAGTCCTTCGGCGAACTCGTCGCCTGAGGGCAGGGGAAAACGGGGGCCGGTGCTCGGGGGAGCGCCGGGTGAATGGGGAAACGGGGAACAGAGGGAAAAGGGGGAAACGGGGGAAACAGGGAAAAAATCGGGGGATAACGGGGAAACGGGATCGGGGGATCCCCACGGGGGAGAGCGGGTCCGGACGGCCGGGGGGTCTGTCCGGGCCCGTTCGCATGCGCGGTCGTACGGAGCGGTTTGAGTACGGATACTCATGCCCCCGTATCGCCCGTTTCGGCAGGCTGATCCGCATGCTGATCCGCAGGAAGACAAGCGACGTTCTACGACGCGTCCTCGATGTGGTCGCGGGCGACTGGCTCTCCCGCGGCTACCTCGCCGTGGTCTTCGCCCTCCTGGCCTGGGCGTGGGCGGACGCCAGCTTCTTCCCGTACGACGACGCCTCGTTCGCGGCGGTCGTGCCCGCCCTGTTCACGGCACCGGCCAGCCTGCTCTTCGTCCTCCTCCCGGAGGGCACCGAGGGCTCCTACTTCGGCCTGGTCACCGTGGCCGCCGTGCTCAACGCCACCGCGATCACCCTCCTGGCGCGTACGGCGCGCAGCGCCTAGGGGGCTCCCGCGGCGTTCACCACGGCACGGTCCGGCCGAAGCGATCCAGATATGCGAGCCCGGGCATTCCCCGCCTCGACAGCAGGACGTCCACCACCTGCGGGACGGCCTCCTCGATGGTGAACGGCGCATCCGGCCCGCCTAGGGCGGTGCGGATCCAGCCGGGCGCCATGAGGACGAATGCGCGCCGAGTCCCGGACTGCCGTGCCGAGAAGCTGCGCATCAACATGTTCAAGGCCGCTTTGCTGCCCCGGTAGACCTCGCGCAATCCGGTCGCATTGTTCGTGATGCTCCCCTGCCCGGAGGACATCGCCCCGATGAGCCCGGTCGGGGGCACGAGGTCTTCCAGGGTTTCGATGACGCGCATGGGGCTGAGCGCGTTGGTGACCATCACCTCCACGAAATCGGCGGTCGGAACCGCACCGATCGGCGTCTGCTCATGGCCGGCGGTCCCCGCGTTGACGAAAAGCACGTCGAGTTCTCGCTGGGCGAGACGTTCGTGCAGGGGTGCCAGCTGGGCGGGTTCGTTGATATCGAGATGCTCGACCGATACGCGCCCGTCGGCGCGGTCGGCGAGATCGTGCAAGGGCGTTCGTGTTGCCGGGTTTCGGACCGTGCCGATGACGTTCCACCCTCTGTCGAGGAATTCGGCCGCCATCGCGTGCCCGAGACCGCGCGACGCCCCGACGATGAGGGCGGTCGGCGCGTGCCGGTCCGCGTCAGTCGATGACACTCCGCGTCATCTCCTTACGTCGTCATGTCGCATGGTGAGCTGATGCGCGTCGAGTCTTTCCGGCACGCCGCCGTCAGGGCACGTCCCGAGGGCAGATATGTACGATCGCCCACGTGACAGGAGCATCCATGGCTGAATCAACCGCTCTCCAGCCCGACGATGTGCGTCTCATCCGTGCGCTCCAGGTCGCCCCGCGAGCCTCGTTCGCCTCGATCGCGGCCGCGCTCGGCCTCACCGAGGGCGCTGTCAGCCGCCGCTATCGCCGACTGCGCGCCGACGGCGTCATCCGCGTCACCGGCGTCGTCGATCCCGGGGCGCTGGGAGAGAGCAAGTGGCTGGTGCGGCTGCGCTGCCACCCCGGCAGCGTGACGGCGATCGCCGACGCGCTCGCGAAGCGCGACGACGTCAGCTGGGTCGCCCTCACCGCCGCGGGCTCCGAAATCACCTGCGCGGTCCGGTCGCGCACCCGGGAACAGCGTGAAGACCTCCTCGGTCAGCGACTTCCGCGCACCGCGGCGGTGCTCGACATCAATGCGTCCGCGATGCTCCGCCAATTCGTCGGGGGCCGTGGCCATTACTGGGCCGCGTTGCGCGGCGCGCTGACTCCCCAGCAGGAATCGCTCCTCGGAAACGACGGCCCCCCTTTCACGGAATCCCCGGTCATCACCCGCGATCCCGTGCGCCTCACCCCCGGGGACGAGAAGATGCTCGACCTTCTCGCCGCGGACGGCCGCGCCAGCCTGGTCGATCTCGCCGCGGCGGCCGACCTCACGCCCGGGCGCGTCTCACGCCGCCTGCACGCTCTGCTCCTGCGCCGCGTCTTCCATATCGATGTCGAAATCGTCGCAGCGGCACTGGGCTTTCACGCCCGGGCGAACCTCTGGCTCCTCGTCCATCCGTCGGCCGTCAAGAGCGTCGGCCGCACCCTCGCGCAGGAACCCGAAATCGCCTTCGCCGCGGCCGTTTCCGGGACCCACAACATCCACGCCGTCGCGCACTGCCGGGATCTGGACGAACTCTTCGAATTCACCACGGACCGCATCGGGGCCCTGCCCGGACTCCAGAGCATGGAGGTCTCTCCCTTGCTCCAGCAGATCAAGCAGGTGGGCACGCTCCTGTCCGGCGACCGTCTCGTCGAGCCGCGAAGCCCTCGCGTACGCCGCTGAAGACGCACCCCTAGGTGCGCACCCCTTCCCGCTGGTGATCCGCCGTGCCCGCCGCCGCTATCCGCTCCAAGGCTGCGTCCCGGCCGCACGCGTACGCGCCCAGCGCCGTCTGCCGTTCCACGATGCCGCGCTCCGACCGCATCAGCCGCCACCCCCGCCGCACCAGATACGCCGCCGACTTGCGCCCCTCCCGCAGATCGCGCAGCAGCCGCCGCCGGAACGTGGTCGAGGGCCGCCCCCGCAGACAGATCGCGTCCGCCAGCAACCCCAATGCCCGGCACCGGTCGATGATGTCGGCCGCGAAGATCCCCTCCGCCACGAACAGTGGCCCCCGCCCGATGTCCATCGACTCCTGGCCCACCCGGGAGCTGGACGCGATGTCGTACACCGGCACGGTCGTCCGCCCCGTACGGCACAACGCCTCGACCGCCCCCACCGCCGCATCCGCGTCCCACGACAACGGCGAGTCCCAGTCCGCCCCTCCACCCCCGGCGAGCTGCGGGAGCGTCGGATCGTCGCCCTCCTTGTAGAAGTCGTCGAGGTTCAGCACGGGCAGCCCGGTGCGGGCCGCGAGGGACGACTTTCCCGAACCGGAGGGCCCGGTGAGCAGGACGACGCGCGCGAAGGCGGAAGGAGAGGTCACGGAACACCAGTGTGAACCATTCCCCACCCCCGCATGAACCCTTGGGAGCGCTGCGGCCATCCCTCGGCAGGCAGTCAGACGGTTGCCTGCTCTCCCTGGCGTGGCCATGACCTGGCCCAGGTGCCGAAAGCGCTCGGTGACGCGTGACGCCGACGCGTCCTCGAAGGCGCTCACCTGGTGAGCACAGTGCTGGTGGGCACAGGCGAAGGCGTCATGGAGTCCGACTGGCGGCCCGGATCACCCGTCACTCGCCGATTCGCCGACGCGGACGCCCCGTTCATGCCACCCCGAAATGGCGCGACACCTGATCGTCCTCGCCACCATCACCTGCCTCTATCTCTGCCGCACACTAGCGGCCCGATACTCCAGCAGGTCAACGCACGCATGGAGGCCAGGCTGCGGCGGGCCGACGCGCTCGCGGATCACTACGATGGCCTGCACGTGGCGACCATCGGCAACCAGACCGTCCACCTTGCGCGTGCCTCGGCCGACAGCCTGTTCCACAGCGAATCATCCACGCATACATTGAACCTGCTGACCAGCCATAGCCCCTTGGTAGCACCCCGATTCAGGGCCCCTGGGCATCCGCTGGGGAGTCAGGGGGACTCGTCGCAGAGTCTTGTCCCGAAGCTTCGGCATTGTTCGGGAGCGGCTCCGACCTTCGATATTCGATCATCGCCTGAATTCTCTTTTCCGGGTCAGGAAGTTGGTTAACGGTCTGGATAAAGGAATATTGGAATGCTCGATCGGCCCTGTCGCGTGCCCATGCCCGGGCCTGGGCAACGACTGGCGGCACCAGGACGATGAAGGCGACTCCCAGCAGCACGGCCCACCAGGGTGCTCCTGACAGCAGGGCGGACAGCCCCGCTCCTCCGGCGGCGAGCGAGGGGAGGGAAGTCAGGTTCATGCGCACGGCCGTGCCTTTCCGGCAGGGGGCAGCGCAGGCGCCCCCTGTCCTGACGTGCCGGCCGTAGCCGGAGAACGAGGGGGCTGGGGGATCTGCCTGGGACCAGACGGTGGGTGTCGGGGAGCTGCGGTTCCTGGTCAAGTGCCTGTGCGAGGCCCTGCGGGATGCGCTACGGGTCGCCGAGAGCCGGGGCGGACGGCTGGGGGTGGGGGAATGAGTGAGGTTGCTCCCATACCGGGGCGCGGTCTGCGGCGTGGCCGGGACGGGCGCCTTGAGCTGCCGCTTCGGGGCGTCCGGCCTGGGCAGGCCACTCCCGCCACGCTGGTGCTGACGACGCTGGAGGCGGAGCAACTGCACGCGGCGCTTTGCTACGCGCTTGACGGTGAGCCGGTGCCCGGGGATGTGCCGGGGTGCCGGGCGGCGGTTCGCTATCCCGGTGGTCGGGAGCGTTATTGAAACGAGCCTCCTCGCCCGCGAGTGTGCGGGCGAGGGGGTCGGGGGCCAAGGTCCCCTTGGAAGCGCCCCGGCCGCGCAGGCCGTTGCGTACAGTCCCTCCATGCCCGAGTTAGAGCTGCTCCGCCCGGACCACGCGCCCGCGCTCCTCGCGTTCGAGCGGGAGAACCGCGCCTACTTCGCCGCGTCCATCCCCGACCGGGGCGACGACTACTTCCACCGCTTCGACGAGCGCCACCGCGCCCTGCTCGCCGAGCAGGAGGAGGGTCTCTGCTACTTCCACCTGCTGGTCGGCACGGAAGGCGAGGTGCTGGGGCGGGTCAACCTCGTGGACGTGGCGGACGGTTGCGCCGAACTCGGCTACCGGATCGCCGAGCGCGCCGCGGGCCGGGGGCTGGCCACCGGGGCCGTGCGGGCGATGTGCGACCTCGCTGCCGACAGCTACGGGCTGACCGCTCTGCGGGCCGCGACCACCCTCGACAACGCGGCATCACGGACTGTGCTCGCCCGCACCGGGTTCACTGTCGTCGGTGAGACGGAACTCGACGGTCGTCCTGGTCTGTCGTATCGGCGGGATGTGCGCCCATGAAGGGGCCAGCAGACCCGGTGGCTCAGGCGCTGCGGCTGGTCACGAGCCGCTGTCCGGACGCCCTGGGCGCGATCCTCGGTGGTTCGGCCGCCCAGGGCCGCGCGACTCCGGCCAGCGATCTGGACGTGGCGGTCCTGCTCCCGGACTCGGACACCAGCCGCCGCGAGGTCGTACGCCACGACGGCCGCCTGGCCGAGCTGTTCCTGCACACCCTCGCGGATCTTCCGGAGATCTTCGAAGGGGACAGAGCCCGCCGCCGGGGCACGGTCCTCTTCATCTATGACCAGGGCCTCCCCCTGATGGACCCCCACGGCCACCTGTCCCATGCCCGCGCCCAGGCGCGAGCCGCCCTCGCGGCCGGGCCACCACCGCTCACCCCGACCGAGCGGGAACGAGGCCGCTACCTCCTCACCTGTTTCATGGACGACCTGCTCGACACCCCATCGGCCGACAGATACGAACAGCTCTCCCTCGCCGACGCCACCCTGCGCGAGGCCGCGCACCTGCTCACCGACCACCACACCGCCTGGACGGGCATCGGCAAATGGCTCCCCCGCAGACTGCTCGGCGCCGACCCGGCGCGGGGCGGCGCCCTGCTGGACGGCCACCGAACCGTGGCCGAAGACGGCGATCCCGCCCCCTTGGCGGCCGCGGCCGAGCAGGTGCTCGCCCTGCTCGGCGGCCCACTGCGCGAGGGCTACACGGAACGAAGTCGGCCTCCTCGCCCCTGAGCGCGCGGGTCTGCCTTCGGAAGGATCACTGGACCCCTCTTGCGGGTTCTATGCCATACCTCATAAGTTACCGACAGGTAGCTCGGAGGGTGGTGAGCGGTGAGTCCGCGCAGGAGTGACAGCCGTGACCGGATGGTGCTCAGTGCCGCCGCCCTGCTGCGCGAGTACGGCGCGAGCGCGACCAGTATCGACCGGGTGCTTGCCCACAGCGGGGCCCCGCGGGGCTCGGTGTATCACCACTTTCCTGGCGGGCGGACGCAGCTCATCGACGAGGCGGTGGCGCTGGCGGGCGACGTCATCGCGGGGCTGATCGACGCCGCCACGCGGGCCGACGATCCGGTGCGGGCCGTCGACGCGTTCTTCGCGTTGTGGCGCGACCGGCTGGTGGAGAGCGGCTTCCGGGCGGGCTGCCCGATCGTGGCGGTGGCCGTCGAGACCAACGACGACGCACCGCAGTTGGCCCGCTCCGCCGCCACCGTCTTCGCCCGCTGGCAGCAGGCCCTCGCCGAACTGCTCGTCCGGCACGGCCTGACCGAGGAACGCGGCCGAAGGCTCGGCGCCTTCATCATCGCGGCGGTCGAAGGCGCGGTGATCATGTGCCGGGCTGAACGGAGCACCGCTCCGCTGGAGGCTGCCGCCGCCGAGATCCACGACCTGCTGCTCAACGCCCTGCACCAACGGCCTGAGGCCGAATCCCGGCCCTGAAGGAGTCGTCATGCCCTCGCTCGACCGCCAGGAAAACGTCTTCGTCCTCGATCTGGGAGACGGCGAGAACCGCTTCCACCCCGACTGGCTCGCCGCCGTCAATACCGCCCTCGACGAGGTGGAGAAGGCGGAAGGACCCCGCGCCCTGGTCACCGCCGCCACGGGCAAGTTCTACTCCAACGGGCTCGACCTGGACTGGCTGTTCGCCCACCCCGACCAGCACCAGGACTACGTCGTCTCCGTCCACGAGCTGTTCGCGCGGATGCTGTCGTTGCCGGTCATCACGGTGGCCGCGCTCCAGGGTCACACGTTCGCCGCGGGCGCGATGTTCTCCCTGGCCCACGACTTCCGCGTCATGCGCGCCGACCGCGGCTACTGGTGCCTGCCCGAAGCGGACATCAACATCCCCTTCACTCCCGGCATGTCCGCCCTCATCCAGTCCCGGCTGACACCGCAGACCGCGCACGAGGCCATGGTCACCGCCCGCCGCTACGGCGGGTCCGACGCCGCGGCCGTCGGCATCGTCGACCAGGCGGTCGCCGAGGACGCCGTGCGCTCCACCGCCATCGCCATCGCCCATGCCCAGGTGAACAAGACCGGCGAGACCCTCGGCACCATCAAGTCCCGTATGTACGCCCCGGCCCTGGCCACCCTGCGCGACACCACCAACCCGCTCGGCTGACCAGCACCGCACCACCGATGCCCGCGCCCCCGGCACCACCAAGGAGAACGACCATGACCACCACCGACCTCGCAGCCATGACCGGCCTGGAACTGATGCGCTGGGTGCAGACCGAACGCCCCACCGACATCCCCTCCATCGGCCGCCTGCTCGGCATGCGCTTCGACGAGGTCGAGCACGGCCGCATCGTCATCTCCCTCGACACCCGCCCCGACTTCGCCAACCCCCTCGGCACGGTCCACGGCGGCATCGCCGCCACCCTCCTCGACTCCGCCATGGCCTGCGCCGTCCACACCACCCTCCCCGCCGGCACGAGCTACACGACCCTCGAACTCAAGGTCAACTACATCCGCGCCGCCCGCACGGACGGACAGACCCTCACCGCCGAGGGCACCGTCATCCACGCGGGCCGCCGCACCGCGACCGCCGAGGGCAAGGTGCTGGACGACCAGGGCAACCTGATCGCCCACGCCACCACCACGTGCATGATCCTTTAGAGGCCGGGGTGCTCAGACGCCCATGGGGTGCCAGACCGTTTTCGTTTCCAGGAAGGAGAGGAGGCGGTCGGTGCCGGGGTCGGCGGTCCAGTCCACAGGGTGTGGACGGACCACGCGCTTGAGGTTGTCGGCGGCGGCCCGCTCCAGGTCGGTCGCCAGCTCCTGGTCCGCGCCCGCCAGGTCGATCGCGTTGACGTCCTGGTGGGCGGCGAGCGGGGTGGCGAGTTCGGGGGTGCGGCCCGAGAGGATGTTGACCACGCCGCCCGGGAGGTCCGAGGTGGCCAGGACCTCGGCCAGGGAGAGGGCGGGGAGGGGCGCGCCCTCGGCGGCCACGACGACCGCCGTGTTGCCGGTGACGATCGCCGGGGCGAGGACCGAGATCAGGCCGAGGAACGAGGAGTCCTGGGGGGCGAGGAGCGCGACGACGCCCGTCGGTTCGGGGGTGGAGAGGTTGAAGTACGGCCCGGCGACGGGATTGGCGGAGCCCGCGATCTGGGCGACCTTGTCGGACCAGCCCGCGTACCAGACCCAGCGGTCGATCGCCGCGTCGACGGCGGCGGTGGCCTTGGACTTGGACAGGCCCTCTGCGGCCGCGACCTCGGCCGCGAACTGGTCGCGGCGGCCCTCCAGCATCTCGGCGATGCGGTACAGGATCTGGCCGCGGTTGTAGGCGGTGGCGCCGGACCAGCCGCCGAACGCCTTGCGCGCGGCGACCACCGCGCCGCGGGCGTCCTTGCGGGAGGCCAGGGGGGCGTTGGCCAGCCAGCGGCCCTTTGTGTCGGTCACCTCGTACACCCGTCCGCTCTCGGAGCGCGGGAACTTGCCGCCTACGAAGAGCTTGTAGGTCTTGAGCACGGAGAGTCGTTCAGACATTGAGGTATGCCTCCAGGCCGTGGCGGCCGCCCTCGCGGCCGTAACCCGACTCCTTGTAGCCGCCGAACGGCGAGGCGGGGTCGAACTTGTTGAACGTGTTGGACCAGATCACCCCGGCGCGCAGCTTGCTCGCCATGTCCAGGATGCGCGAGCCCTTCTCCGTCCAGATGCCCGCCGACAGGCCGTACGGGGTGTTGTTCGCCTTGGCGACGGCCTCGTCGGGGGTGCGGAAGGTCAACACGGACAGGACCGGGCCGAAGATCTCCTCGCGGGCGATCCGGTGGGCCTGGGTGACGCCGGTGAAGAGGGTGGGCGCGAACCAGTAGCCGGAGCTGGGCAGTTCGCACTCCGGGGCCCAGCGCTCGGCGCCCTCGGCCTCGCCCGCGTCGGCCAGGGCGCGGATGCGGGCCAGCTGCTCGGCGGAGTTGATCGCGCCGATGTCGGTGTTCTTGTCCAGCGGGTCGCCGACGCGCAGGGTTCGCATACGGCGCTTGAGCGCGTCGAGGAGCTCGTCCTGGACGGACTCCTGGACCAGCAGGCGGGAGCCCGCGCAGCAGACGTGGCCCTGGTTGAAGAAGATGCCGCTGATGATGCCCTCGACCGCCTGGTCGATCGGCGCGTCGTCGAAGACGATGTTCGCGGCCTTGCCGCCCAGCTCCAGGGTGACCTTCTTCTTCGTACCGGCCACCGTGCGGGCGATCGCCTTGCCGACCTCGGTCGACCCCGTGAAGGCCACCTTGTCGATGCCGGGGTGGGCGACCAGCTCGGCGCCGGTCGAGCCGTCGCCGGTGACGATGTTGACCACGCCCTTGGGCAGGCCCGCCTGGCGGCAGATGTCCGCGAAGAAGAGGGCGCTGAGCGGCGTCGTCTCGGCGGGCTTCAGCACGACCGTGTTGCCGCAGGCCAGCGCCGGGGCGATCTTCCACGCCAGCATCAGGAGGGGGAAGTTCCAGGGGATGACCTGGCCCGCCACGCCCAGCGGCTTCGGATCCGCCCCGTAGCCTGCGTACGCGAGCTTGTCGGCCCAGCCCGCGTAGTAGAAGAAGTGCGCGGCGACCAGCGGCAGGTCGGCGTCCCGCGACTCGCGGATCGGCTTGCCGTTGTCCAGCGACTCCAGGACCGCCAGCTCCCGCGAGCGCTCCTGGATGATCCGCGCGATGCGGAACAGGTACTTGGCGCGCTCGGCGCCGGGCAGCGCCGACCAGGACTCGAACGCCTTACGGGCGGCCTTCACCGCGCGGTCCACGTCCTCGGCGTTGGCCTGGGCGACCTCGGAGAGGACCTCCTCGGAGGAGGGGGAGAGGGTCTTGAAGACCTTGCCGTCGCCCGCCTCGCGGAACTCGCCGTCGATGAACAGCCCGTACGACGGGGCGATGTCGACGACCGCGCGGGACTCGGGAGCGGGGGCGTACTCGAAAACGGGCATGGCGTATCAGTCCACCGTCACGTAGTCGGGACCGGAGTACCGGCCGGTGCTCAGCTTCTGGCGCTGCATCAGCAGGTCGTTCAGCAGACTCGACGCGCCGAAGCGGAACCAGTCCGCGGTCAGCCACTCCTCGCCCAGCGTCTCGTTGACCATCACCAGGTACTTGATCGCGTCCTTCGACGTACGGATGCCACCCGCGGGCTTCACCCCCACCTGCACCCCGGTCGCGGCCCGGAAGTCGCGGACCGCCTCCAGGAGGACCAGGGTGACCGGCGGGGTGGCGTTGACGGACACCTTGCCGGTGGAGGTCTTGATGAAGTCGGCGCCCGCGAGCATCGCCAGCCAGGACGCGCGGCGCACGTTGTCGTACGTCTGGAGCTCGCCGGTCTCGAAGATGACCTTCAGATGCGCGGCGCTCCCGTCCTGGCGGACGCACGCCTCCTTCACCTGCCGGATCTCCTCGAAGACCTCCAGGTAGCGGCCGGAGAGGAAGGCCCCGCGGTCGATCACCATGTCGATCTCGTCGGCGCCCGCGGCCACCGCATCCCGGGTGTCGGCCAGCTTCACCGGCAGCGCCGCCCGGCCGGACGGGAACGCCGTCGCCACGGCCGCCACCTGAATACCGCTGCCCCGGAGGGCCTCCTTCGCGGTCGCCACCATGTCGCCGTAGACGCAGATCGCCGCGACCTCGGGGACGGTGCGGTCGGTCGGGTCGGGGTTGATCCCCTTCGCGCACAGCGCCCGGACCTTGCCCGGGGTGTCCGCGCCCTCCAGGGTCGTCAGGTCGATCATCGAGATCGCCAGGTCGATGGCGTACGCCTTCGCCGTCGTCTTGATCGAGCGGGTGCCGAGGGTCGCGGCACGGGCCTGGAGGCCAACCGCGTCGACGCCCGGCAGGCCGTGCAGGAAGCGGCGCAGCGCGCTGTCGGTGGCGGTCACGTCCGCCATCGACGCCAGTCGCTCCGCGGCCTCTTTGCCGTATGCGGGAACTGTGGTGGGCATGGTCACCACCTGAGCATATCTACGCGCGTAGCGGTATGCCACCCCCCGGCCGTGATCGGCCCCGGCCCCCGCCCGATCACGATCCGTACTCGTTCCGTGTTGATCCCGAGGCCCAACGCCCCGGACCGTGGGGCACAATCGGCCCCATGACGAGCCCGGACGACCCCGCCCCCGCCCCGCAGCCCGACGGGGAGCCCCACGCGGAGCCTCACGGGGAGCCCCATGGGGAGCCCACCCCGTACGCCGACCGCGTCTACCGCTCCCCGGGCGGCATCGTGGGCGGCGTGCTGCTGCTCGGACTCGGCGGCTGGCTCGGCATCGACGCCATCCTGCGCGGCGAGGGCCGGACGCCGTGGCTGGCCCTCGCCGGGCTGCTGTTCGCGGTGCCGGTGGTGATCGCCTTCACCGTGCGCCCGGCGGTGTACGCGGGCGCGGACCGGCTCCTCGTACGCAACCCCTTCCGCACCATCACCCTCCCCTGGGCCTCCGTCGACACCCTGCGCGCCAGCTACACCAGCGAAGTGCTGGCGGGCGGCGCGACGTACCAGCTGTGGGCCGTCCCCGTCTCGCTGCGCCAGCGCAAGCGCGCCGCCCGCCAGCAGAACCGCGACGCGGCGTCGCCGACGTCACTCGGTCGTACGCCCGGCCCGGGCGCGACGGCGGACCGCCGCGCCCAGGCCGACCAGACCATGGACGACCTGCGCGAACTGGCCGAGTCCAACGCGGGCCGCGACGGCGCGCAGGGCGAGCCCGAGGTGCGCTGGGCGTTCGAGGTCATCGCGCCGACGCTGGCCGGGGCGGTGCTGCTGGTGATCATGCTGCTGATCTGAGGGCGGCGGTCAGATCCCGGCCGCCGTCGAGAGGTCCTTCTTCAGAGCCGCCAGAACCGTGTCCGCCGTGGCGCGGGCCCGGGGCAGGTCCGCGGCCGCGGGCACGTCCACCACCACCTCCAGGTAGCACTTCAGCTTGGGCTCCGTGCCGCTCGGGCGCACGATCACCCGCGCCGAGCGGACCGTGTCCTTCCCGGCGAGCTGATAGCGCAGGCCGTCCGTCGGGGGCAGGGCGTCCGAGCCCTGGGTCAGGTCCTCGGCCGAGCCGACATCCAGGCCCGCCAGTTCGGCCGGGGGCCGCTCGCGCAGCCGCCGCATCGCCGCCGCGATCAGGGACAGATCCTCGACCCGTACGGACAACTGGTCCGTGGCGTGCAGACCGTGCGCGACGGCGATGTCGTCCAGCAGGTCGGTGAGGGTACGCCCCTGCCCCTTCAGCTCCGACGCCAGCTCCGCCACCAGCAGCGCGGCCGTGATCCCGTCCTTGTCGCGCACCCCCTCCGGGTCCACGCAGTAGCCCAGCGCCTCCTCGTACGCGTAACGCAGACCGTCCACCCGGGCCAGCCACTTGAAGCCCGTCAGCGTCTCCGCGTATGCCAAGCCCGCGTCGGCCGCGATGCGGGACAGCAGCGACGAGGAGACGATCGTCGTCGCGACGGTGCCGCGGGCGCGCTTGTGCACGAGGTGGGTGGCGAGCAGCGCGCCGACCTCGTCGCCGCGCAGCATCCGCCAGCCGGTGCCGGTGTCCGTGCCGGTCCCGGTTGTGGGCACCGCCACCGCGCAGCGGTCCGCGTCCGGGTCGTTCGCGATGACGATGTCGGGCGCCGCCTCGCGGGCCGTCGCGAACGCCAGGTCCATCGCCCCCGGCTCCTCCGGGTTCGGGAACGCCACCGTCGGGAACGCCGGGTCCGGATCCGCCTGCTCGGGAACCACCGTGGGCGCCGGGAAGCCCGCGCGCGCGAACGCGGCCGTCAGCGTTTCCCGGCCCACGCCGTGCAGGGGCGTGTAGACGACGCGGGCGTCCCGCGGGGAGCCGGGCGTCAGGACGGCGTCCGTGCGGGCCAGGTACGCGTCGAGGACGCCGTCGTCCAGCGTCTCCCAGCCGGTGTCCGGGCGCGGTACGTCGTTCAGGCTGCCGACCGCCGCGATCTCGGCCGCGATCCCCGCGTCGGCGGGCGGAACGATCTGCGAGCCGTCGCCCAGGTACACCTTGTAGCCGTTGTCGCGCGGCGGATTGTGGCTCGCCGTCACCTCGATCCCCGCGACGGCCCCCAGATGGCGGATGGCGAACGCCAGCACCGGCGTCGGCAGCGGCCGGGGCAGCAGCGCCGCGCGGAAACCGGCGCCGGTCATGACGGCGGCCGTGTCGCGGGCGAAGTCCGCGCTCTTGTAGCGGGCGTCGTACCCGATGACGACGAGGCCGGAGGCGTGCCGCGGCTGCTTCGCGAGGTACGAGGCCAGACCGGCGGCGGCGCGGATGACGACGGCGCGGTTCATCCGCATGGGGCCGGCGCCCAGTTCGCCGCGGAGGCCCGCGGTGCCGAACTGAAGCGTGCCGGAGAAACGCTCGGCAAGCGCGCGCCCCGCCTCGGGGTCGCCCCCCTGGGCCGCGTCGAGGAGGGCGCGCAACTCGTCCCGGGTGTCGGGGTCGGGGTCCTCGGCCAGCCAGGTGCGGGCCTGGTCGATGAGGTCGGGCGCCATTGGGGGGCCTCCTGGGTGGGGGTGCGGTGTGTCGTTGTGCGGTGGCTGGTGTGGTGGCTTGGTGCCGGGTGCGGGTGCGGGTGCGGGTGCGTGGGTGGTGCGCCGGGGGTGCGGGGTGGGTGCCGGGTGCGGCGCCTCCGGGGCGGGGCCCTGGACCGTCTATTTACGGCGCCGCTGCCGTAGAACGTGGGGTGGGCCGGAAGTCCACGGCGCCACAAATACACGTGGTGTCCAGGACCCCACCCCTGCGACCCCGCCCCCTCCCGTCGAGTGGCGGCCACCGGCGGGTGGCCCCGGCCCCTGCCCGGTTCCGGTTCGCCCGGTGGGGCAGGTGCTCCCGCATCGTCGGCGGCCACCGGCGGGTGGCCCCGGCCCCTGCCCGGTTCCGGTTCGCCCGGTGGGGCAGGTGCTCCCGCATCGTCGGCGGCCACCGGCGGGTGGCCCCGGGCCCTGCCCGGTTCCGGTTCGCCCGGTGGGGGCGGCTCCGTCCCGCGCACGCCGTATTGCGCCCACCGGCCGGTGGCCCTGGGGTCTGGCCGGGTTCGGGTGGGGCGGCCCCATCCCGCGCCCGCAGTACGGCAGCTCTTGGCGAGTGGCCCCGGGCTCCGGCCCGGTTCCGATGCGTCCGGTGGCCCCGGGGTCCGCAGGTGCTGGGCGGGGGTGGGAACAGTCCGCTGCCCGCCGTTGGTGGCTTCCGGTTCTCCCGAGGGCGGGCGCAGGGCGGGACGGGGTGCGGCCTTCCTCTGTCGCTCGCGATGCCGTCTCCTCCTGTCGAATGGCGTCGGGTCGTCACCGGCCGGGAGACGGCGACGCGAAGAGGGCCCGGTGCGTGACCCCGGGCCACCGGGGTGCAGACGCCGACGATGCGCAGGGGCGGGGTCGCAGGGGTGGGGTCCTGGACACCACGTGTATTTGTGGCGCCGTGGACTCCCGGCCCACCCCACGTCTCCGAGCACCGGCGCCGTAAATAGACGGTCCAGGGCCCCGCCCCGGAGGCCCCGCACCGGCACCACCCACCGCACCGACCGCGCACCCGCCCACCGGGCGAAACACGGGGCCCGGGGCGGAGCCCCGGCGGGGGGTTTGGGGGCGGAGCCCCCAAGACCTCAGAGGC
Organism: Streptomyces botrytidirepellens; assembly: GCF_003721215.1. Classification (NCBI taxonomy): domain Bacteria; kingdom Bacillati; phylum Actinomycetota; class Actinomycetes; order Kitasatosporales; family Streptomycetaceae; genus Streptomyces; species Streptomyces botrytidirepellens. The sequence goes on along the minus strand of NZ_RIBZ01000179.1, from coordinate 4,901 downwards.
GGTCCAGCACCTGGGCCAGCAGCGTGCCCATCCGGGTGGCCGAGTCGCGGCCCGCCTGGAGGACTTCCTCGTGGTTGAGGGGTTCGCCCGTCATGCCCGCGGCGAGGTTGGTGACCAGGGAGATGCCCAGCACCTCGGCGCCCGCCTCGCGGGCGGCGATCGCCTCGAGGGTGGTGGACATGCCGACCAGGTCGGCCCCGATGGTGCGGGCCATGGTGATCTCGGCCGGGGTTTCGTAGTGGGGGCCGGGGAACTGGGCGTAGACGCCCTCTTCCAGGGTGGGGTCGATCTGCTGGCAGAGGGCCCGCAGCCGGGGGGAGTAGAGGTCGGTGAGGTCGACGAAGTTGGCGCCGACGATGGGGGAGGCGGCGGTGAGGTTGATGTGGTCGCGGATGAGGACCGCTTGGCCGGGGCGCATGCCGTCGCGGAGGCCGCCGCAGCCGTTGGTGAGGATGATGGTCTTGCAGCCGGCGGCGACGGCGGTGCGCACGCCGTGGGCGACGGCGGCGACGCCGCGGCCCTCGTAGTAGTGGGTGCGGCCGAGGAAGACGAGGACGCGCTTGTCGGCCAGCTTGTACGAGCGGATGGTGCCCGCGTGGCCCGCGACGGCGGGCGGCGGGAAGCCGGGCAGCTCGGTGACGGGGAACTCGTGCTCGGGGCTGCCGAGTGCGTCGGTGGCGGGGACCCAGCCGGAGCCCAGGACCAGGGCGACGTCGTGGGTCTCCGCGCCGGTCAGCTCGCGCAGGCGCGTGGCGGCGGCGTCGGCGGCGGCGTGGGGGTCGGCGGGGCCGCCTTGGCTGTCCCTAGTAACAGATGCGTTCACGCGCACGAGGGTAGCCCCTCCTGGCCTACGCGCGTAGACGGCCTCCGCGGGTGGTGTTCGGATCGTTGCGAACGGGGCGCGCTACGCGGGGGCGGCGAGGCGGTCGTAGGCCTGGGAGAACCGTTCCAGGGGGTCGCCGTCGGCGTTCCAGGGCCAGGGGGTCACCACGCCCGTGGTGGCGCGCAGGGCCGTCGTGGCTTCGCTCATGCGGCCGGACTTGACCAGGGCGTAGGCCAGGACGTTGAGGTCCGCGAGGGCGGCGGCGTGGCGGAGGAAGCCGGGCTGGGGCCAGTCCTGCGCGGCTTGGTCGAGGACGGAGGCGACCTGCTCGCGACGCCAGTGCTCCCCGGCGCTGATGGCCTCCATGCCGCCGGTGGCCATGGCGCGCTGGTGGCCGCGGACGATGGAGGTCAGCTCCAGGGCGGCGGCGGGGGCGTCGGCGGGCATGCGGCCGCGGACCGAGTCCAGCAGGTCGAGGAGCTGGACGGCGGAGCCGCACTCGTCGGGGGACAGATAGCCGAGGACCTGGAGGTAGGCCTCGCGGTTCCACGGGTCGCGGGCCATGACCTCCTGCCAGACGGCCGACAACTCGTGGTGGGGGCGCTGCTCGCGGCGCAGGGTGGCCAGGTGCACGACGTACGGGGTGGGGTCGGCGGGGACCAGCTCGGCGGCGAGGCGGCAGGCGTCGCGGGCGTCGCTCAGGTCGGACTGGGCCTGGAGCAGGTCCGACCAGGCGTGCAGCAGCAGGGCTCCCTGGTCGCGGGGGTGGTGACGCCGCCAGATCCCGGGCAGCGCCCGCCCCGCGGCGGCGGCGAGGACGGAGAGGCGGTGGGCCTTGCGGTCCCAGTCCTGACCGGCGTCCTCGACCACCCGGGAGACCTGGGCGATCACCGTGGTGTCGAGTTCGCCGCGGACCCAGCTCGTCTCGAGGCGTTGCCGGACCCGGCCGAGGGCGGTGTCGTCGAGTTCGGGGACCAGACGAGGACGGCTGCCCTTGCGGCGCCGGAAGACGGGCATATCGGTCGGCTTTCGGTGGTGGTGATCGAGAACAATCCGCATCCTCAACCGGGTTCCCCGGAGGTGAACAGGGGGACGGCCACATCGGCACGATGATTTCACCAGCCGCGCGCAAGCGGACGTCAGCAGGGCCGTTTACGCAGCTCCATGACGTAGTCGTGCGGCGCGCCCGCGGATTCGGCGGCGTCGGCGATCTCGCCGAGGTAGCGGGCGGAGGGCAGGCCGCCCTCGTAGCCGTTGAGGACGTACAGCCAGGCGGGTTCCTCGCCGTCCAGCGTGTGGACGCGGATCCGCATGCGGCGGTATATGTCCAGGCCGACGCCCTCCCAGCGGTCCATGGAGTCCTCGTCCATGGGGGCGATGTCGTAGAGGGCGACGAAGACCTGGGAGCGCGGGGCCTCGACGATGGTGGGAAGGGCGCCCTCCCAGCCCATCTGCTCCCCGCCGAAGGTCAGGCGCCAGCCGGTGATCCAGCCTGTGCCGCGCAGGGGTGAGTGCGGTGCGCGGCGGGACATCAGCCGCGCGTCGAGGTTGCCGGCGTACGCGGCGTAGAGCGACATGGATCAGAGGGTACGGGAGAGGGGTGGAAGCGCTCTTGGGGTGGCGGGTGCGTAGCGCGATGCGCACTCGAACCCCCGGGCGGAAGCCTAGCGTGTGGGTACGGGACAATGGAGCATGTGACTCGGATCGTGATCATTGGTGGCGGACCCGGCGGGTACGAGGCGGCGCTGGTCGCCGCGCAGCTCGGTGCGGAGGTGACCGTCGTCGACTGCGACGGTCTGGGCGGGGCGTCGGTGCTGACCGACTGCGTGCCGTCGAAGACGTTGATCGCCACGGCTGAGGTGATGACGACGTTCGACTCTTCGTACGAGGAGTTGGGGATCATCGTCGCCGATGACACCCCGCCGCTGGAGCAGGCGGCCCGGGTGGTGGGCGTGGACCTGGGCAAGGTCAACCGGCGGGTGAAGCGGCTGGCGCTCGCGCAGTCGCACGACATCACGGCCTCCGTCACGCGCGCCGGCGCGCGGGTGATGCGGGGGCGCGGACGGCTGGAGCCCGCGCAGGCGCCGGACGGATCGCGGAAGGTGATCGTCCGGGCGGCGGACGGCTCCGAGGAGACCCTGATCGCGGACGCGGTGCTGGTGTCGACCGGCGCGCATCCCCGGGAGATCCCGGACGCGCAGCCGGACGGCGAGCGCATCCTGAACTGGACGCAGGTGTACGACCTCGACGAGCTGCCCGAGGAACTGATCGTGGTCGGGTCCGGTGTCACGGGCGCCGAGTTCGCGGGCGCGTACCAGGCGCTGGGGTCCAAGGTCACGCTGGTCTCCAGCCGGGACCGGGTGCTGCCGGGCGAGGACCCGGACGCGGCGGCGGTGCTGGAGGACGTCTTCCGGCGGCGCGGGATGAACGTGATGTCCCGCTCGCGGGCCGCGGCGGTGAAGCGGGTGGGCGACCGGGTGGAGGTCACGCTCGCGGACGGGCGGGTCATCACCGGCAGCCACTGTCTGATGGCCGTGGGCTCGATCCCGAACACCGAGGACATGGGCCTGGAGGGGGCCGGGGTCCGGATGAAGGACTCCGGGCACATCCTGACCGACAAGGTGTCGCGCACCAGCGCGCCGGGCGTGTACGCGGCCGGTGACTGCACCGGCGTGTTCGCGCTGGCGTCGGTGGCCGCGATGCAGGGCCGGATCGCGATGTACCACTTCCTGGGGGACGCGGTGACGCCGCTGAACCTGAAGACGGTGTCGGCGAACGTCTTCACCGACCCCGAGATCGCCACGGTCGGCTACTCGCAGGCCGATGTGGACGGGGGGAAGATCGACGCCCGGGTGGTGAAGCTGCCGCTGCTGCGCAACCCGCGGGCGAAGATGCAGGGCATCCGGGACGGCTTCGTGAAGATCTTCTGCCGCCCGGGCACCGGCATCGTGGTCGGCGGTGTGGTGGTCGCGCCGCGCGCGAGCGAGCTGATCCATCCGATCGCGCTCGCTGTCGACAACAACCTGACGGTGGAGCAGATCGCCAAGGCGTTCACCGTGTACCCGTCGCTGTCCGGCTCGATCGCCGAGGTGGCACGGCAGTTGCACACCCGCAAGTCGTCCGAGGGATAGTCCGGATAAGTCCCCGGGGCGTGAGGTGCGCCCCTTATAGCAGCTTGCGCCCGCGCAGATGAACAACTTCTGCTAATTAGTGCAAGCTGCTGAAAACAGACAGTCGTTGGCGTTACTGTCAGTTTCGTGTTCGCTGCAGAACGTCGCCAATTGATCCTTGAAATGGTGCGTGCGAACGGAGCGGTGTCGCTCCGTGAGCTCGCCCGCGTCGTCCAGACCTCCGAAGTGACCGTACGGCGTGATGTGCGGGCGCTGGAGGCAGAAGGACTGCTCGACCGCCGGCACGGCGGTGCGGTGCTGCCGGGCGGATTCACCAGGGAGTCCGGCTTCCCGCAGAAATCCCATCTAGCGACCGCGGAGAAGACGGCGATCGCCGATCTCGCGGCCGGTTTCGTCGAAGAGGGCGAGGCCGTCGTGGTCGGCGCCGGTACGACCACGCAGGAGCTGGCCCGCCGGCTCGCGCGGGTCCCCGGGCTGACCGTGGTCACCAATTCCCTGCTCGTCGCGCAGGCGTTGGCGCATGCCAACCGGGTCGAGGTCGTGATGACCGGCGGCACCCTGCGCGGCTCCAACTACGCGCTGGTCGGCAGCGGCGCCGAGCAGTCCCTCCAGGGGCTGCGGGTCTCGCGCGCCTTCCTGTCCGGCAGCGGGCTGACCGCCGAGCGCGGGCTGTCCACGTCCAACATGCTGTCGGCCAGCGTCGACCGGGCGCTGGTCCAGGCCGCGGCGGAGGTCGTGGTGCTCGCCGACCACACCAAGCTGGGCACCGACACCATGTTCCAGACGGTGCCCACCGATGTGATCACGCGGCTGGTGACCGACGAGCCACCCGCCCAGGACGACCGCGCGCTGACCGAGCTGCAAGCCCTGGCCGATCAGGGCGTGCAGATCGCGGTGGCGGGGCCGGGCGCGGGGTCCGGCCCGGCCGGTGGCGAGGGCGGCGGCCC